>DASTCF010000113.1:0-13002 GCA_035711365.1 Gemmatimonadales bacterium | reverse complement strand
GCAGGATTCGCAGCTGTAGCGCTCCCGCAGGTCCTCGGACCCGCCCTCGTAGCTGATCCGCTGATAGCCGTAGGATGTAAAGAGCCGGGTGTACCGGGCCCCGAGGAATGGAAACCCGAACTGCAGGCTCCCGCCTATCTGGCGCCGCCGGCCGAGGTCGCCGACGATATAGCGCTGCCGCGAATTGAACAGCGCGATGGTCCCTGAGATCCGGCTCGCCTGAATCGACGGGTCGGTGTAGGACAGCGTGAAATCGTTGATGTTCCGGCCGAATTGCCACTGAAACTTGCCGCGCTTCCCCCGCCCGAAGAGGTTCGGCTCCTCGAGCCCGATGAAACCGCCGAGGCCGGTGCCCTGCCCCAGCGACGCCCCGAAGTTGATGTTGCCGGTGCGCTTTTCTGCCACGCGGAAGGTGATGTCCACGTCCACGTTGTTGGCGGTCGGCTGCACATCGGGCGGCGGCAATGGCTGTTCGAAGAATCCCAGGTTGGAGATGTTCTGATAGGAGCGGATCAGCAGGTCGCGGTTGAATACCGCGCCTGGCAGCAGGACGATTGCATCGCGGATCACGCGCTCGTGCGTGACGTCGTTGCCGACGATCATGATGCGGTTGATGGTCGCGACCTGGCCCTCGTCAATCCGCCACTGCAGGTCCACGATGGGCGTGCCGTCGGGCCCCGTCCGGCGGCTCTGCTCCGGCTCGATCCGGGCGTAGATGTAGCCGTTATTCGCGTACAGGGTCTGCAGCCGCTCGGTGGCGGCTTCCCAGGCGGCCTGGTTGAAGGGCCGGGGAGTGATGGGGCCCGTGGCCGCGACGGCGAGGACGCCGCCGAACGGGTAGAACTGCGCGATCTCCTCGGTGGAGAACCGCCGGTTCCCCACGATATTGAGGGTGCCGACCTGGTGGATCTTGCCTTCGTCGACCGTGAGCGCCAGCGTGGCCTTGCCGCCCGCGCTGTCGGCGATGAGGGTGTCGCGGAGAACCTGGAAGTCGATCAGTCCCTTGGCGCCATACCAGCCCGGGAGGCGCTCCCGCAGGTCCTGGTCGAGGCGGGAATCGTCGTACTCACCCTTCTGGAACCACCAGAAGCCCTCGGGCTTCGTCTTCATGTGGTCGGCCAGCTCGTCGTCGGGATAGCGCTCGTTCCCCTCCACGGTGATCTGGCTGATGGCGACCCGGGTGCCTTCCGACACGTCGAAGACCAAGCGAACCGACCCGTCCGGCTGGGGAAGCTCGAGCACCTTCACGGCGGCCCGGTAGTAGCCCTTCTCCGTGTAGGCCGAGTCGATGCTCGCCCGGGAGCGGGCGACGGCACTCCGATCGATGGGGCGGCCCTCGACGAGCGAGACGCGATCCTTGACCGTCCGCTCCGACAGCTTCTCCACACCACGCACGGTCCACTTCTGCAGCACCGGCCGCTCGACGACCCGAATGACGAGCACCAGCAGCCCCTCCGCGTCAGCCTGCTCCACCTCCACGTTGTCGAACTGTCCCGTCTGGAACAGCGCGGTGATCGCGCGCTGGATGTCCCGATAGTTGACCGATTGATGCAGGATGATGCCCGCGGTTCCCAGGATCTGGGCAGCCGTCAATCGGTGATTCCCCTCGACAACAAGGCTGTCCACGGGAGGGGCCTGAATGTCCTGGGCGTGCAGGGGAATGGCCGCCAGGGAACCGGCGGTGAGCAGGGCGAGAAGGCGCAAATGCATGGTACTCGGCGGTAGAAACACACGATCGCCCGCCCCGGTACGGCGGGGCGGGCGATCAGGAGTGGTCAGGCCTGCGTGCCGGTGAGCGCGCGGAAGGCAAGCGACTTGCCGTCCGGCGCGAGATCGACCTCGACTTCCTCGCCCCGGCCGACCTCGCCCATCAGGATCTTCTCGCTCAGCGGATCCTCGATGTACTTCTGGATCGCGCGCTTCAGCGGACGGGCGCCGTATTGCTGGTCATAGCCCTGCTCGACGAGGAAATCGGACGCGGCCTGTGTGAGGCGCACCTCGTCACCGAGGCGCCGGGTGACCTCCCGCAGGAGGATGCTGACGATCTGGGCGATGTGCTCCTTGCTCAGGGCGTGGAACACGATCACGTCGTCCAGCCGGTTCAGGAATTCCGGGTTGAACGTCTTGCCCATCTCCTCTTTGACTTTCTCCGCCATCTGCTCGAACGCCGACCGTGCATCAGCGCTGTGGAAGCCCAGGCTCTTGCCCTGGGTGATGTCCCGGGCGCCAACATTCGAGGTCATGATCACGACGGTGTTCTTGAAGTCGATGAGTCGCCCGTAGTTGTCCGTCAGATGCCCCTCGTCGAGCACCTGCAGCAGGATGTTGAACACGTCGGGGTGGGCCTTCTCGATCTCGTCGAGAAGCACCACCGAATACGGCTTCCGGCGGACGGCCTTGGTGAGGGTGCCCGAGTCCTCGTATCCGACGTAGCCGGGGGGCGCTCCGATCAGGCGCGACACCGAGAACTTCTCCATGTACTCGGACATGTCCACGCGAATGAGGGCAGACTGGTCCGCGAACAGGAACCGCGCGAGGGCCCGGGCCAGTTCGGTCTTGCCCACGCCCGTCGGGCCGGAGAAGATGAACGACCCGATCGGCCGGTTGGGATCCTTGAGCCCCGCCCGCGAGCGCCGTATGGCGCGCGACACTGCCACGATCGCCTCGTTCTGGCCGACGACCACCTCGTGCAGCTCCTCTTCCATCCGGAGGAGGCGGGACGCTTCCTGCTCCTGGATGCGCGTCACCGGGATGCCGGTCCACCGCGAGACGATGAAGGCGATGGCTTCCTCGTCGATCGTCGGCCGCCGCGTCTGGCGCTCCCGCTCCCACTCTTCGTGCCGGAGCCGGATCTGGTTCTGCAGATCGCGCTCCTTGTCGCGCAGCGACGCCGCGCGCTCGAAGTTCTGGTCGCGCACCGCCTCTTCCTTGTCCAGATTCACCTTGTCCAGATCGGCCTTGAGCGCGGCCACCTCGGCGGGCGGCACCTGGGATGCGAGGCGCGCGCGCGCGCCCGCCTCGTCGATGACGTCAATCGCCTTGTCCGGCAGGAACCGGTCCGTGATGTAGCGCTCCGAGAGGTCCGCCGCCGCCTGCAAGGTGTCGTCGGGGATCACCACGCGGTGGTGATCCTCGTACTTCTTCCGCAGGCCCTTCAGAATCTCCACCGTCTCTTCGATCGTCGGCGGCTCCACCATGACGGTCTGGAAGCGGCGCTCGAGCGCGCCGTCCTTCTCGATGTACTTGCGGTACTCATTCAGGGTCGAGGCGCCGACGCACTGCAGCTCGCCGCGGGCCAGGGCCGGCTTGAGCATGTTCGAGGCGTCGATGGCGCCCTCGGCCGCGCCGGCGCCAACCAGGGTATGCAGTTCGTCGATGAACAGGACGATGTTCCGGTTCTGCGCGATCTCGTTCATGACCGCCTTCAGCCGCTCCTCGAACTGGCCCCGGTATTTCGTCCCGGCGATGACGGCCGCCATGTCGAGCGAGAGCACGCGGTGGTCCCGCAGGACGTCGGGGCACTGCCCGTTCGCGATCAGCAGCGCCAGCCCTTCGACGATCGCCGTCTTTCCAACGCCGGGCTCGCCGATCAGGACCGGGTTGTTCTTCTTCCGCCGGGCCAGAATCTCCATGACCCGCTCGATCTCCTTGGAGCGCCCGATCGTGGGATCGAGCTGTCCCTCGGCGGCCAGGGAGGTCAGGTCGCGGCAGAAGTGATCGAGCGCGGGGGTCTTGGACTTCTTCTCGGCCTTGGGCGCCGCGGCCTGCGGCTGCCCGCCCTGGGCGGCCGCGGGCGGCTGCGGCATATCGCTGCCGAGCAGCCGCAGCGTCTCGGCGCGGGACTGCTCGAGGCTGACGCCCACGTCGGTCAGCACCTGGGCGGCGATGCCCTTCTCCTCGCGCAGGAGGCCCAGGAGCAGGTGCTCGGTGCCGACGTAAGAATGATTGAGCTCCCGCGCCTCGGTCATCGCGAGCTCGAGCACCTTCTTGGCGCGGGATGTGTAGGGCAGATCCGGCCCGGAGGCCGCGGCGGCCTTGCCGCGCTTGACCGTCTCCTCGATGCGCTGCTGGATCTCCTCGAGGTCGACGTTCAGGTTGGTGAGCACGGCCGCGGCCACACCCTCGCCTTCGCGGATCAGGCCCAGGAGGATGTGCTCGGTCCCCACGTACTCATGATGGAGCCGCGCGGCTTCCTCGCGCGCCATCTGGAGGACCTTCCGCACCCGGTCAGTGAAGTTATAGCCGTTCATGGGGTCACCCTGCTCGCCGTCCTTCGTCCTGCAGGACTGTCCGAACGTACTCAGCGCGGCGGATCGGCAGCGTCGGATCGTCGGTGGAAAGACCGCGCCCGGCGGCCAGATGGGCCGGCTGGGTGTGGACCAGCAGCTTGTTCAGCGCATACACCCCGACGTCCGGGATCAATTTCAGCCCGACGCCCAGCCGCACGCCGCTGAGGAGGTTCATGGTCTCTTCGAATGAAAGCGCGCGGGCGAAGCGCAGCAGGCCGTACGCGCGCCAGACTTTGTCCTCGATGACCGTGGGCGCATCCCGCAACAGCACGGCCCGCGCTTCTTCTTCGTATGCGATCACCTGACGGACCATTTTCGCCAGGAGGTCCAGCAGTTCCGGCTCCGACTTGCCCAGGGTCGTCTGGTTGGACAACTGGAAGAAGTTGCCGACCACTTCGCTGCCCTCGCCGTACAGCCCCCGGAATGTGAGGCCGACCTGCGCGAGGCTTTGCAAAACCTTCGAAATCTCCTTCGTCAGGACCAGCCCGGGAAGGTGAATCAGGACCGAGGCCCGCAGACCCGTGCCGACGTTGGTCGGACACGCTGTAAGGTAACCGAACTCCGGATGAAATGCGAAGGCAAGTCGTTGCCCCAGTTCACCGTCCAGCCGATCCACCTCGGCGTAGGCGGCCTCCGGCGCGAAGCCGGATACGACGCCTTGGAGCCGGAGGTGATCCTCCTCGTTGACCATGGCCCCCAGCCGGTCGCGCACCAGCAGGGCGGCGCCGATCCGCACCCTGTCATTGCGCCCCAGGCCGGCCAGTTCCTTGCTCACCAGGTGCCGTTCGTGCAGCAGCTCGCGGTCCACCGAGTCCAGCCGGTCGAGGCGAAAGACCGCCGCGCCGGCCAGCCCCGGGGAGTCGGCGGCGGCGGCGACCACCTCGTCCAGAATCTCCTCCCGGTCCCGGGCGGAGTTGCGGACGCCGAAGGTGCGGCCGCGAAGATTGCGGGCAAGGCGCACCCGGGTCGATAGCACGAGATGACTCGCGGGCCCGCTCGCGTCGAGCCAGCCGATGCCGCCATCCGCCAGCAGGGAGAGATCGATCATTCCATCCCCCGGAGCCGGTCGCGAAGCTCCGCCGCAAGTTCGAAATTCTCGCTTTCGATGGCCGACCGCAGGTGCGCCCGAAGGCTCGTGACGAGGGCGCCGGGGTCCGTGGGCTCTTCGCCGGGAGACTGGTACAGCTCCCCGACGTGATGCGTGGTGCCGTGGACCCGTCGCAGCAATCCGCGAAGCGGGCCCTCGAAGGTGATCCAGCATTCCGCGCATCCCAGGCGCCCGGATTCCCGGAAATCCTGGAGGGTGGCTCCGCAGGCCGGGCACGCCGCCAGTGCCGCCGCGCCTGGAAGCGACGGCTCGGCGGCGATCTCCTTCCCCATCGCCGCCAGAAAGGCACCCAGGGGCGTCTTCGTCGTGGCCTCGATGTCCTCGACCCCGCGTTCGGCGGCACACCGTTCGCACAGGTGGAGGATGCGAACATCCGCTCCCTCCACCTGCTTGAGGACGACGACGGCTTCCCGGGTGCCACACTGCTCGCAGGTCATCCTGGCGATACCTCGAGGCCGGCTTGCGGCGCCAGCTTTCCACCTTCCAACGAAAGCACCCGGTCGGCGCGCCCCGCAAGCTGGCGGTTGTGCGTCACCACCACGAGCGCGGTCTCGAAGCCGAGGGCAAGCGCCGCGAAGAGGTCGTGCAACCGCTCGCTGTGGGCGTGGTCGAGGTTCCCCGAGGGTTCGTCGGCCAGGATCAGCACGGGATTGTTGGCGAGGGCCCGGGCCACCGCCACCCGTTGCTGCTCCCCGCCGGAGAGTTGGGCCGGGCGGTGAGTTCGCCGGGCGGAGAGCCCCACCGACGCGAGCAGCTCGTCGGCGCGCTTCCCCGCCGGACGCGAGTCCATCCCGGCAATGAGCAACGGCATCATGACGTTCTCCCGGGCGGAAAACTCGCGGAGCAGGTGATGGAACTGGAACACGAATCCCAGTTTCCGGTTTCGCAGCGCCGCCAGCTCTACCGGAGTCCGGCCCTCATAGGCCTGGCCCTCGAGGGCCACGGTCCCGGCCGACGGCGCATCCAGCGCCCCGAGCAGGTGCAACAGGGTGCTCTTGCCGGCACCGCTCGCGCCCATGATGGCGACGAATTCACCTCTGGAGACGCTGAGGTCCACGCCGGCCAGCACCTCGATCGGCTGGCCGTCGCCGCCCACGTACGTCTTCCGGAGTCCCCGGGCCTCGAGCACCACGCTCATTCGTGGCGGATGGCCTCGACCGGCGTGAGCCGGGTGGCCGAGCGGGAGGGATACATCGTGGCGACGACCGCGAGGAGGAACCCGGCGAGGACGACGACCACCACGTCCTGAAGTTCCACGTGCACCGGCAGGTGGTCGATGAAATAGACCTGCGGGTTGATACGGATCCAGCGGCCCCGGTCGACCGCGTACGCGACCAGCAGCCCGCCAGCCAGCCCCAGGGCGACGCCGATCGCCCCGATAATCGCGCCCTGGGCCAGGAAGATCCGGCCGATCGCCGGTCCGGGCAGGCCCATCGCCTGAAGAATGCCGATTTCGCGGATCTTGTCGTTCACGACCATCGTGAGCGTGCCGACGATGTTGAACGCTGCCACGAGCATGATGAAGAAGATGACGAGTCCCATCGCCAGCTTCTCCAGTTGCAGCGCGCTGAAGAGCGCCGCGTTCTGGCTCTGCCAGTCCAGCGAGCGGTAGAAGAACCCGAGCCGGTCGAGCAGCGCCTGGCCGATTTCCGGAGCGCGCCACGGGTCTGTGACGCGGACCTCGATTCCGGTGACCGCGTCACCCAAGCCCGTGAATCGCTGGGCCGTCTCGCGCGGCATCACGATGAACTGGTTGTCGTACTGGTACATCCCGGTCTCGAAGATCCCGGTCACCTCGAACTTCCAGAACCGGGGCACCGCGTAGCCGAGCGCCGGATTCACCTTCGCGGCTGTCGGGGGCACGAGCGTCACGACATCGCCGGGAAAAGCCGACAGCCGGTCGGCCAGGCGGCGACCGATGACGATCCCGCCCTCGACGCTGTCCTGCGTCGTCCGGAACGAGAGGTCGCCCTCGGTGACCACCGACGGAATCGAGGTGACCGGGAGCGACAGGGCGGTGGTGTCGAGCCCGAGCACATTCACGGCGGTCGGGTAGTCCGCCGCATTGATAACGATGGTTTCCGCGATGACCTCGGGGGCGGCGGCCACCACATCCGGCGCCTTGCGGATCGAGTCGAGCGCGGACTGCCAGTTGTCCATCCGAAGGCTGCTGCCGTAGGTCAGGATTCTGAGGTGGGGATTGGCCACGAGGATCCGGTCCCGCAGATCGTTGCGCAGGCCGTTCATCACGCCGAGCACGACGACCAGCGCCATCACGCCCACCGCGATGCCGCCGATTGAGATCCTCGTGTTGAGCGAGGCGAATCGGGAACCCCGTCGGCCCTTCAGGTAGCGGAGTGCGATCCTCAGCTCGAGCCTCGACGGCGCGTGCCGCGGGGCAAGCTCGCCGTCCATCAGCTCTCCGGCCGCATGGCGGGAAACAGAATCACATCCCGGATGGAGGGGAGCCCGGTGAGCACCATGAGCAGCCGGTCCACCCCGACCCCGAGCCCGCCAGCCGGCGGCATCCCGTACTCCAGCGCCCGCACGAAGTCCGCGTCGAACAACTGCGCCTCCTCGTCTCCCGCCGCCCGCTGCCTGGCCTGATCCTCGAACCGGCGCCGCTGGTCCTCCGGATCATTGAGCTCGCTGAAGGCGTTCGCCAGTTCGCGGCCCTGCACGAACAGCTCGAATCGCTCGGCGAGTGCCGGGTCGGCGCGGTGGGGCTTGGCGAGCGGCGAAAGGGAGATCGGGTAGTCCACGACGAAGGTCGGCTGCACGAGCGTCGGCTCCAGAAACGCCTTGAACATCTCGTCATGCAGCTTCCCGCCCGCCCAGCCTGCGGTATCCTCCGCCGACGCCCCGGCCCGCTCCAGACGGTTGCGCATCTCCGATTCGGTCGCGGTCAGGATGTCGAGGCCCGAGCGGCGGTGCACTCCTTCAACAAAGGAGACCCGCGGGAACGGCGCGGTGAAGTCGAGGGTCTCGCCGCCACGCTCGATCCGCACCGTGCCGCAGCAATGCTCGACGAGCCCGCCGATCATCGCCTCCGTCAGCGCGATCATGTCCTGGTAATCCGCGTAGGCCTGGTAGCATTCGAGCATCGTGAACTCGGGGTTGTGCGTCCGGTCCATCCCCTCGTTCCGGAAATCGTGCCCGATCTCGTAGACCCGCTCGAACCCACCGACGAGGAGCCGCTTCAGGTAGAGCTCGTCGGCGATTCGGAGGTACAGTGGCATGTCGAGGGCGTTGTGATGCGTCACGAACGGGCGGGCGGCCGCCCCGCCGTAGAGGGGCTGGAGAATGGGCGTCTCCACCTCGAGGAAGCCCCGCTCGTCGAGGAACTTGCGCAGCCATGCGATGGCGCGGGCCCGCAGTCGGAAGACCTCCCGCACCTCCGGATGGACCGCCAGGTCGGCGTACCGCTGGCGGTAGCGCACCTCCGGATCCACAAGGCCGCTGAACGTGACGGCCTCACCGGACTCCCCGACTTGCGTCTTGCCCCGAGGCAGCGGTCGGAGCGACTTGGCCAGCAGCTCGACCTGGGCGACCCGGACCGTCACTTCGCCGGTGCGGGTGCGAAACACCCGGCCCTTCACCCCGACGTGGTCGTCCAGGTCGAGCAGGCCCGCCAGGCCCCAGGCCTCGCCGAGGGTATCCTGACGGAAGTACAGCTGCACCCGCCCCGACACATCCTCGAGGTGGGCGAAGGCCGTCTTCCCCTGGTGACGGAACGAGACCAGGCGGCCCGCAACGCTGACCTCGGGCCCGCCGTCCCCCATGCCGTCCTCGTATGCCGCGACCGCCGCGGCGGCCGTATGCGTGCGCTCGAAGGCGTACGCGTAGGGCGGCACACCCGCCGCCCGAAGCTCGTCGAGCTTCGCGCGACGCGCGGCTTCGACGAACGAACGGGTCTCGTCCATTACGCCGCCTTTCCGCCGAAGCGCTTCAGGTAGGCTTCGATGAACTCGTCGAGGTCGCCGTCCATCACGCGGCGCACATCCCCCACCTTGAGCTCCGTCCGGTGGTCATTCACCATGGTGTACGGCTGGAACACGTACGACCGGATCTGATTGCCCCAGGAGATGTCGGACTTCGTCGCTTCGAGCACCGCCCTGGCCGCCTCTTGTTCCTCCAGCTTCCGCTGGTAGATGGCCGCTCGCAGCATCTTCATGGCCGTCGACTTGTTCTTCCCCTGGCTCCGCTCCTGCTGGCAGGCGACAACGATCCCGGTCGGAATGTGGGTCAGCCGGACGGCGGAAGACGTCTTATTGACGTGCTGCCCGCCCGCGCCTGACGCACGATAGACGTCCATCTTGATGTCCTCCTCGCGGAGATCCACTTCGATGGTGTCGTCGATGTCGGGATAGAGGAAGACCGATGCGAAGGATGTGTGGCGCCGTGCCTGGGCGTCGTACGGGGAAATCCGCACCAGCCGATGGACGCCCTTCTCGGCCCGCAGGTAGCCGTACGCGAATTCGCCCTTGATCTCGATCGTCGCGGACTTGATCCCCGCCTCTTCCCCGGGAACCAGGTCGAGGATCGTGACCGCGAAGCCGTGGCGCTCCGCCCACCGGACGTACATTCGCATCAGCATCTCGGCCCAGTCCTGCGATTCGGTCCCGCCCGCCCCCGGGTGAATCGTCAGAATGGCGTCCCTGGCGTCATCCGGGCCCTGGAGCATTCCGCGCACCTCGAACGAGCGCACCGCTTCCTCGAGCCGGCCGGTTTCGGCCTCCACCTCGGCGGCGAGCGCCGCGTCCGGCTCCTCCGCCAACAGCTCGGCCAGCCCGCGGGCATCGGCCAGGCGCTGCGCCATTTCCGCATACGGCTCCACCCACGACCGGATAGTCTTGGCCTCCTGCACCACCTGACGGGCCCGCTCCTGGTTCGACCAGAAACCGGGGTCCGCCTGTTCCGCCTCGAGCGCGCTCAGGCGCGCCTGCCGGGCCTCCAGGTCAAAGGAAACTCCGGAGGTCGTCAACCCGGCGGGTCAGCTCTGCTAGGCGGTCATTCGTCGTGGCCATGGGTCCTGCGCGCTCCTATGGATGAGTGGGTGAAACGCGAAACGTGAAACGCAAAACGGGATCCGGATTCGCCGCCGTTTCACGCTTCACGTCTCCCCTGGGTCGTCAGAAAATCTTGGTGCCGTCCCCGAGGATTTCGTTGAGGGCGTCGGTGAAGTGCGATGTGGATTCGGCCAGCTCCCGGCCGACCTGCGCCGAGTACTCCTCGTAGCTCTTCCTGATCTCTTCGCCGAATATCTGCTTGAGCGTCCCGTGGCGCAGGCCTTCGAGGCGCTTCTCCGGATGATAGACCACAATGTCGGAGACCAGGGCGCGCGCGAGCCGGCGGGCCTTCTGCCCCGGATCCTGGGACATGAAGGGGTTGATCATCGGGCGCGGAGGCGCCGGTCGGGGCGCGGCCGGCATCGCGATCGAGACCGGGCGCGACGTGAACGGCGGCCGTACAATGGGTGCCGCCGGTGTCGGAGACCTCGGGATCGCCTGACCACCCATCGTGGCGGGCACTCCGACGGGCGACCGGGGGACCACCGGACGCGGCGGCGCCAGCGGCTGCGGCGACACAGGGGCCGGCGCCGGGACCACGGGCGCAGCGGCGGGCGTCGCAGGGGCAGGAACGGGCTCGACTGGCCGCGCCGGGACCGGCATGGGTTCAACCGCACGCGGCTGGACCGCCGATTCCGGCCTGGCTGGCGGCGCCGGTGGAGCCGCCGGGGCTTCCGCTTCCACCCGGAACACGGCGCGGCACACGGAACAGCGCGTACGAACCCCTGCCGCCGGGACCTTGGCCGGATCAACCCGGAAGACTGTGGAACAGCCCGGACAATTCACGTTCATGTCGGCATCCTCACCGCTGATCCCGCCCATCGCCGCCGGGGGGTACGTCGGGCTCGGAGCCCTGGCGCCGGTCCACCACGAAGACCGAGCCAGGAAGCGTCTTCGCATAGCTCTTCATTTCGGTCGCGAGCTCGCTCACCTGCGCCGGGTGAGCAAACTTCCGGCTACGGTTCGTCACGATACCGATCGAAAGCGTCATGAGCGGCACCCTGTGCAGCTGGCCGCGCCGATCCTTGCCGAAGAAGTAGCCGGCCCGCCGGTCCTGATCGTTGTACTGCAGCGGAATCAGGGTGTCAAACACCGAGAGAATCTCACTGCAGGTCTCGTTGATGAATCCCAGCGGGATGACGAAAATGAAATCATCCCCGCCGATATGGCCGACAAACCCCTCCGCGCCCACGATTCCGCGCACCACATCGTGCAGGATCCGCGACAGGATGTAAATGACCCGATCGCCGTCGTAATAGCTGTAGCGATCGTTGAATTCCTTGAAATGGTCGAGATCCGCGTAGCAGACCGCGAACTCGGTACCCGCTTCCAGGTGCCGGCGGATCGCCCGCTCGATTTCGGTCGTTCCCGGCAGGCGCGTGGACGGATGAACCGACACATCACGCTCGGTCCGCACCAGCATGGCGTCCAGGCGCGCCTTCTGCTCGGCGGGCGGAAAGAGCCCGCTCACGACTTCATCCACCCCGGCGGCAAACCAGGAGTCCACCCGATCCGCCGGATGACTCCCGGACAATACCACCGCGGGAATGATCGCCGTGAACGGATCGCTCTTGAGCCGACCCACCAGATCGCGACCGTCCGCCCCGGCCTGCTCGCCATCAAGGAACAGCAGGCAGTTCGCGCCCCGGAGGACGATCGCCTCCGCCTCATCGGCGCTGGTCAGCTCCCGCAAAGGGAAGCCGCGACCCTCCGCCCACCGGCGGAGGATACCCGGGACCGGGCGCGATTCCGGCGAATGGAAGAGAATCGTCGGGCGTCTTCGCACCCAGGGCACCCCGTAAGAGTTTATCCTATACTAACTTAGGACCATTACCCTGCGATGTCAAATAAATAATGCTGCCACTGCCACCATCGCGTACAGGGCGAGGAGCTGGACACCCTCGAACCAGTGCGATTCCCCGTCCAGCGTCAGGATGGCCGCCACCGCGGTGGACAGCGCGAGGGCCAGGACCTGGAACGGGGTGAACACGAGATTCATCGGTTGGGCCAGCAGCACGCCGACGGCCACCAGAATGGGCGTCACCAGGAGCGCCACCTGCGTGCTCGACCCGAGCGCGATCTGCAGCGCGAGATCGATCTGCCCCTTTCGCGCCACAACGATCGCGGTGGCATGCTCCGCGGCGTTGCCGATGATCGGGATCAGGATGAGCCCCAGGAACGCCTGCGAGATGCCGGTGCTGGCCGTGACCGGCTCGATGGTGTGGACCAGCAGCTCGGACATCGCGGCCACCCCGGCCGTAGCCACGGCGAGCACGAGGACCGCGCGCGGCACGCCCCAGACCGGTGCCACGGTCGGATGCGGTTCCCCGCCGAAGAGCCGGCGGTGCGTCCGCATCGAGAATACGAGCGAGAGCACGTACACAACCGCCAGGATCCCGGCGACGAGCTCCGAGAGGTGGAGCTCCGTCACCAGCGCCGCATCCGGATGGGTCGAGTGGAACAGCGCGGGGAACACTAGAGAAGCCACCGCCAGGGCCAGCATCGCCGCCGCCATTCCGGCCGCGGTGCGATTGAA
>DASTCF010000112.1:0-6174 GCA_035711365.1 Gemmatimonadales bacterium | reverse complement strand
GGCCAGAGCCCGGCCAGCCGGGCCCATATCGCGGTCTCGATGCCGCCGGCGGCGTGCTCCGGCAGCCGGATTTCGAGGACGAGCAGCGTGATCGCGATGGCGAACACGCCGTCGCTGAAGGCTTCGACCCGCGTGGTACTTTCGACCATGGGCGGCGACTGCTTCCGAGGGGGGAAACCGGATCAGTGCTGCGGGGCGGCGGATTCGTGCGCGGCCGCCCGATGGTCCATGCGCTGAAATGCCAGGAATTCGTTCACCGCCGCCAGGGCTACCGAGTCCGTGGTCCAGATCCGCACCTGGCCGCCCCGCGGCAGGGTGTCCGCGACGTAGCGAATGACGGTCCTCTTCCCGGCCATCACCGCCGTGCCGGGCACCTCCATGGCGTGCACCACCCCGGGCAGGGTGAAGTCCCCCGCCGCAAACCGCCGGCCAATATCCGCCATATGGGCGCGAATGACGGCCACCCCGGCGTAATCCGTCACCTCGCGCTGCAGCACAATCCGCCCGCCGTCGGGGAGCGGCTCGAAGACGTGGGCGGAGGTATACTGATCGACCCCCATCACCTCCGTCCCACGCGCCTGCACGGCCGCGAACGCACTGTCTTTCTGATCCCCCGGAACCGCCGCCTCGCGACTGCCTCGCGTGCACCCGCCCGCGAGGACGATCAGACATCCGATTGCGAGGCGCGTGCCCTGCATCAGTCCTACCGCGGCCACAGCCAGCCGAACGTGCCCGCGGTGACGAGCCCGTAGAGCAGCCCATCGATCAGGTGCCTCATCGTCGTGCCCCACGCGCGCCCGTTCCAGATCGAGCCCTGCACCAGGGCAAGCGAATAGCCCAGGAACGCCGTCACGCCGGCGAACCGGAAGACGGCCAGGTACTCGGTGCCGGCGGGAAGCGCGCGCCCCGCGACGTAGGCCGCGAAGACGCCCACGACGACACAGTACAGGAACCACTGGACGAGGTTCGGCGTGATGTTCATCGGCCCCGGGGGCATGACCGTGATCATCATGATCGGGCCCTGCTTCATCTTCTCAACGAACTCCGGCGACTTCATCTCCTGCGTGCTCGAGCAGTACGGGGTCATGTAGTTGCCCGGGGGAATCGCCATGCCACGGAGCGCGTCCCTGGTCTTGTCCTCGTTCGGCAGCTTGGAGAAATCGCCCTTGTGCCAGGGGAGAACCATGTGGAGCACGAAACTGACAAGGAAGACGAGCACCGATGACAGCAGGATGGGGAGCCAGAGCGCGGACAACCCGGTCATGACGGCCTCCTGTGGGGTGGTGGTGCTTCAGGACGCTCGAACCTAGGGCCCGGCCGTCCCGGGCGCCAGCGCGGCGGACGGATGGGCGGGTGGCCCTGGTGGCCCCCTCACATGCAGATGGCGCCCGTGGGTGACCGGCATCACAGTTCGAGCCGGACCTGCGACCCTACCGTGCGGATGATACCGGCGACCAAAGGAGGACCCACCAGCCCAGAACTCATCAACCCGAACGCGGGAGCGTTCCCCATGCATACGATGATCGCACAGGACCTGCGGCAGGAGATGGAGGAGGATCGCCACCTGCTAGTCCTCAACGTGCTGAGCGCCGAGGAGTTCGAGAAGGGGCACATCCCGGGCTCGCACAATATTCCCCAGGAGGCACCGGATTTCCTCCGGCAAGTCGCGGATCTCGCCGGCAGCCGAGACCGGCGCATCGTGGTGCACTGTTCAGGCATCACGTGCGACGCGTCGGCCAAGGCGCTCGAGGCGCTCACCCGGGCCGGCTTCAGCAACGTGCACCGCTTCGAGGGCGGGATGACGGACTGGAAGAAGGCCGGATTCCCGGTGGTGACGGGTAGTCCGATTCACACGCATTAGGCGGACAGGCGGACAGGCGGACAGGCGAACAGGCGGTCGGGCGGACCGAATTAAAGACCAGCGGCCTGTTGTTCGTCTGTCCGCCGTCCCGCCTGTCCGCGCTTCCGCCGCTGCTACCGCTTCCGCCGCGCCGCCTGTGCCTTCCGGATGTTCCTCGTCCGTGCGCGCCGCTGAGCAGCCGTCGGCTTGGCGCGTTCGGGGACGTTCTTTCGCGGGTGTCCGCGAAACAGGCTCCCGCGGACCAGTCTGGCAGGCCCGATGTCCTTCAGGACCTTCCGCGCTCCCGGGGTATCGGCTACCAGCACCCCGTCCCGCACATGCGCGTCGGTCTTGCTGATGAGCCAGGCTGCGTCGGCCCACGATCCCGAGGATCGCTTCCCGGCGAGTCGCTTCACGTGGCCAGGCCGACCGACGTCGTGATACCGGAAGATTTCGAAGCCGCTCTTGGGCCGGACTTCCACGCGATAGTAGCGCCCGCTGCCGCCGGTGCCAGGCCGCGCGCGCGTTCGGGTCTGTTTCCTGATCGTCATTGGCATACCCTCCCTTCTCCGCCGGCTTCCTGCCGATGGCCGATCGACTCCCGAATGCGACTCCAACCTAGGGGGCGACCTGTGCCGCCCCGGTGATCCTGATCACCGCCCGGAAGCGGAGCGGATACAACCGTCGGACTCACAGGGCCGGCAGGATGACCAGGAGGTGATTGAGGTGATTCGAAAGCTGGCGAGCGGTGAGTATCGGCTCTATTCAAAGCGCAAGGATCCGAAGACCGGCAGGCGGCGGAATCTGGGCACGTTCCGCACCCGCGCCGCGGCAGAGCGGCACGAGCGGGCGATCCAGTTTTTCAAGCGGCGCGGCTGAGCGACCCCGCCGCGCAGCGACGGCGGTCAGGGCGCCCGGAACCGGGCCAGCGGACCGGCAGGGCCGTTCAGTGAGAGGCCCGAGTCCGAGGCCTGATATGTCACGGCGGTTGACAGGGCCGCGAGGAAGCCGCCTTCGACCTCCATCCCATCCGCGCAGGCCATCTTGGTCGAAATCGGCGCGGTGAACCTCAGGCTGTCCTCCGTCAGCACGTAGCCGGCGCTGTACCGGTTACAGCCGGCGAAGCCCGCTGCCCGGGACGTCGCCGCATCGAGGCGGAGTGTGATGGCCCGGCCGCCAGCACGGCCGGAACGCCCTGCAGCGCGAGCACCAGAAGGACAGACCACCTCAGCACCATGGCAGTGACCTCGGCAGCCCTATCCTCGCGCGCGAAGGCCGCGTCGTCAAGCAAGGTCGCCGCTTGACAATACCAATGCCAGGGAATCCATTCCGCAAATCAACCGGGCCCGGAGGCCGCATGTTTCGAAACTGCTCTTCCCTTATCGGAATCAGCCTGGCCGCCCTCCTGGGAGCCTGCGGCTCACTCCGATTCGATCCGAACGATCCGGTGGTGACTGCGACGATCGATTCGATCGTCCAGAACGCGATGAACGGCGCGGCTGCCGTCAATGCCGACCAGGTCCTGTCGATGGCGGAGGGAGAAGGTGAGTTGACGTTTATCACCGGGGACGTGATGCTCACCGGGCTCGAGCCCATCCGAGCCCAGTTCACGCGCACTTACAGCAGACTGGCCCGTCAGCAGCAGACCGTCTTCGAGAAGCGGGTGCGCATACTCAGTCCGGACGTGGCGGTCGTCATGGCCGTGGGGGAGGGGACCTACACGGACAAGGCGGGATGGACCTCGGAGCCGGTCGGCATCGGCACGACGATCGTGTTCGTCAGGGAACATGGCCAGTGGCGCGCGCGCCACGCCCACCAATCCATCGCGTTTTGACCGGAGGCCACTTGGGGCAAGGAGATACTCAAATGCGCAGTACGACGATTCCGGCGACCCTTGGGCTTGCCGTCGTGGCGGCCACCGTGTGGGGGCAGGGCGTGTCCACGGTCCCGGCTGCCGCCCCGGCGTCCAAGCTGACGCTCGCCCAGGCGGGGCTGTTCGTCTACCCCGCGAAGGGGCAGACCAAGGAGCAGCAGGCACAGGACGAGGAGGCCTGTGCGCAGTGGGCCCAGACCCAGACGGGCATCGCACTGACCACGGCGCCGGCAAATACCGATTCGGCGGCGAAGGCCGCGCAGCAGAAGACAGCCGAGGCGACGCAGGGAGCCGCGGTTGCAGGCGCGGCGCGCGGGGCCGCCGGCGGGCTCGCGATCGGGGCCATCGCCGGTGACCCCGGTGAAGGGGCCGCGATCGGCGCGGTGGCCGGTGCGATCGGAGGGCGGCGGGCCAAGAGGCAGGCCGAGGCCCAGGCCGCGCAGCAAGGAGCGAAGCAGGCCCAGGCCCAGAATCAGCAGTCGGTCGAGACGTTCAAGAAGGCGGCGGGGGCGTGCATGGAGGGGCGGGGGTATACGGTGAAGTGAGGCGCGTCAGCGGGGTCAGGCGCGCTCGCTGTCCAGCATACCCATCTGGCGGGCGTCGTACCGGGTACCCGCGACGGCCTCCGCGGGCACCGCCCGCTCGATCCGTGCGAGATCCTCCGCGCTGAGAGCGAGATCGAGGGCACCGAGCGCCTCCGCCAGGCGGTCCCGGCGGCGGGCCCCAACTAGCGGGATGATGTCCTCGCCGCGGCTCAGCACCCAGGCGATCGCGAGCTGTGCCACGGTGGCCCGTTTCTCGGCCGCGATCGCTCGCAATGCTTCGACCAGCGCAAGGTTCCGCGCGAGGTTGTCACCAGTGAAGCGCGGAAGGTGGCTCCGGAAGTCGGCCTTCGACCGGGCGCCCTCCTTCGACCAATGGCCGCTGAGTAACCCGCGCGAGAGCACCCCGTACGCCGTGATCGCCACGCCGAGGGCGCGGGCGGCGGGCAGAGTCGTGGTCTCGATCCTGCGGGACATGAGTGAGTATTCGATCTGGAGGTCGGCGACAGGGTGGACGGCGTGCGCCCTGCGCAGGGTATCGGCGCCGACCTCCGAGAGCCCGACGTGCCGGACGTATCCGGCGTTGATCATCTCGGCGATCGCGCCGACGGTCTCCTCGATCGGAACTGCCGGATCGAGCCGCCCCAGCCGGTAGACATCGATGTACTCCGTGCCCAGGCGGCGCAATGTGTACGCGAGCGCGTTCTTGACCGCGACCGGACGGCCGTCGATCCCGAGCCAGACTCCCGCCGGATCCCGCAGGGCACCGAATTTCACGCTGATCACGGCGCGGTCTCTCGCGACGCCGCGGAGCGCCTCACGGAGCAGCAGCTCGTTGTGCCCCATTCCGTAGTAGTCGCCCGTGTCCAGGAGCGTGATGCCGGCCTCGAGGGCCGCATGGATCGTCGCGAGGCTCTCGGCGTCGTCGGCCGGGCCGTACAGGTCGGACATTCCCATGCAGCCGAGCCCGATACAGGAAACGCGGGGGCCGGAGGCCCCCAGTGCGCGGGTGATCATGGGGTCAGGGTCCTTCCAATTCTTCTGCGCTGAATTCGACAATGGTGGGAGGGACTGACCGGAAGTCGCTGTAGCGAATCCAGGTCGGTCGGGCGCGAAGGTAGATGAGACCGGGCCACTGCTGGCGCTCGACGCCATCCGGGAAGCGTGCCAGGTACTGGTCCTTGAGCCGCTCCAGCTCGGCGCCGCCGGGCTCATCGGTGACACCCTCGACCTGCGCCGTGCGCTCCGCGTCGGGTCCCGTACCGCCGAACACGAAGGCGATGCCCGCGTTGTGCCGGAGGTTCCGGGCCTTGCGGGTCTCCGCCAGGGTGTCGAAGAAGATCTCGAACCGGTCGCTGACGATGATGCCCACGACCGCCGCCTGGGGACGCCCCGCCGGAGAGACGGACGCCTGCACGGCATAACGATGCGCCCGGAGGAATTCCAGGAGTTGCGCACGGGTCATGATCGTCTCAGGCGAACAACCTGACCTCGGGCTCGCTGTCGGCCAGCCTGATCATGCCCTCGAACCGCATGCCGAGCTTCGTGAGTACCCGGATCGAGCCTTCGTTCTCCGGCGACGTGATCGCGACGATTCGATTGAGCCCCAGCACCTCCCTCCCGTAGGACAGGACGGCCGCCGCGGATTCGAAGGCGTACCCTTTCCCCCAGAAAGCCGGGAGGAAGGCGAATCCCACGTCGACGTCGGGCAGCGCATCCCGCCTCAGCAGTCCGCACATGCCGATCGGGACCCCGTCCTCCTTCCGGGACACCAGGAGGAGTCCGAACCCGTGACGATCGTAGCTGTCGATTGGTCCCTTCGCGATGTATGCCCGGGCGTCCTCGACGGTGCGGACACCGCGGTCACCGATGTATCGCAGGAACGACGGTTCGTTGAGCAGCCCGAGGATGAACTCCGC
>DASTCF010000111.1:0-18986 GCA_035711365.1 Gemmatimonadales bacterium | reverse complement strand
CTCGATCCGCGCGCCCTGATGGCGCTCCTCCGCGTCGGCAGGCGCGGCGGGATTCTCCACGCCCATGACGGGCATGCACTGACGCTCGCCGGCGTGGCGGCCGCCCTGCTTGGCGCCCGGCTCGTCGTAACCCGCCGCGTGGACTTCGCCCTCCGTCGCACCGCCTTCTGGCAGCGTGCCGACCGCGTCATTGCCATTTCCGACGCGGTCCGCGCCGCGTTGATGGCCAGCGGGGTGCCGGCCCACCGAATCGCCCTCGTGCACTCCGGCATTGCCGTGGAAGAGGTGGCGTCCAGCCGGCCCAGAGATCCCCGCCCCGCACTCGGCCTTCCGGCGAACACACCGCTCGCCGTCACGACCGGCGCACTCGTCGCGCACAAGGACCATGCGACGATGATCGAGGCCGTAGCCCTCGCCGCCGCCGACCGGCCCGACCTCCACTGGGCCATCGCCGGCGATGGCCCGGTGCGACCGAGGTTGGAGGACTTGATTCGCGAACTCGGTGTGGCGGACCGGGTCCATCTCCTGGGTCACGTGGCGGACCCGGCGGGACTCGTAAAGGCGGCCGAGCTCTTCGTCATGTCCTCCGTGGAGGAAGGGCTGGGCACTTCGGTCCTGGACGCCATGGCACTCGGAGTCCCCGTGGTAGCCACCAGGGCGGGCGGCATTCCGGAGATGCTCGAGGGAGGCGCCGGCGTCCTGGTGCCGTCGCGGGATCCGGACGCCCTCGCAGCGGCCGTGGTTCGGCTCATCGGCGCGCCAGAGGAGCGGAGCCTCCTTGCAACGCGCGCCCGGAAAGCCGTCGAGATGTTCAGCGACCGGAGGATGGCAGAGGAGGTCTTTCGGGTATATCGTTCGGTCACCCCAGCCCATTGACGAGCAATGCTTTACGTCTGCATCCCGTGCCGAAACGAAGCCCAGACCGTGGGCGTCCTGCTCTGGAAGATCCGCCAGGTCTTCACGGCGCACCCTCGCGAGTATCAACTGCTCGTCGCGGACGACGCGTCCACCGACGCGTCCGCCGCGGTGCTGGAGCCGTACACCAGGGTCCTGCCCCTGACCGTGCTGCGGCAGGACCGGCATCAGGGCTATGCGAAGACGGTGGAGCGCCTGCTCCGGGAGGCGGTCGCCTTGAGCGACCGTCCACGCCGCGATGCCGCCATCCTGCTCCACGCCGACTTCCTCCACGACCCGGCTACCATTCCGGACCTCGTCCGCCGGCTCGAAAGCGGCGCGGACCTGGTGGTTGCCGAGAGCCGCGGCGAGCAGGCGCCGACCCGCGGGCACCGCTTACTGCGCCGCTTCGCCCCGCTGCTGATGCGCCGACGGGTCCGGGTGCCCGGTGTCCGGGACACGGTCAGCGGCTTTCTCGCCTTTCGCCTGAGCACCCTCCGCGACGTCTTCCGCGAACCGGCCCCCCTGCTGTCCAGCACTGGTTGGGCGGCGAATGCCGAGTTGATAGGGCGCACCGCCGCCACGGCCCGACGGGTGGATGTCGTGCCGACGTCCGAGCGATACGATCTCCTGCAGCGGCCGACGCACGTGGATCCCTGGCCGGCTGCTCGGGAACTCTGGCGAGCCGCCGGGCGCCTCAGGCTGCCGCGGACACCGGCCCGGGCGGCCCTCCGTGAATCGGAGTCCGTGGCGTGAACGCCGCCGCGGTGCTGCTCCTGCTCCAGTCCGCCGCCGTGCCGCCAACGAAGGCGGTCGCCCAGCGGGATCTCGGCAGCTACCCGTTCGCGGTTGGCGAGCGCTTCACGTATTCGGCGAAGCTGGGCGTGTTGTCCCTGGGCCAGGGAACGGTGGAGGTGGCCAGGCTGGATACGATTCGGGGGGCGGAGTCCTTCCTGTTCCGCTTCACGTTGACCGGCGGGGTGGTCACTTACCGGCTGAACGACACCCTTGAGTCGTGGACCGGCACGCGGGATTTCTATTCCCGGCGGTTCGTGCAGCGGATGGACGAGGGTGGCAAGAAGCGGTTCAAGCACTACGAGATCTTCCCCGACTCCGGCGTGTTCCACGACGTCGGCAAGAAGGTCGCCCGCCCTTCGTCCGCCGAGCCGGTGGACGACACGGCATTCCTGTATTTCGTGCGGATAACGCCGCTCGAGGTCGGGCGCACCTACCAGTTCGAAAACTACTTCCGGAAGGACAAGAACCCCGTCATCCTGCGCGTCGAGAAGCGCGAGAAGATGGAACTTCCGGACGGGCGGAAAGTTGACTGCCTGGTCATCCAGCCGATCATCGGCGAGAAGGGCGGACTCTTCACGCGGCAATCCGACGCCAGGGTCTGGCTCACCGACGACGCCCGCCGCCTTCCGGTGCAGATTCGCACCCGCTTCCCGTTCGGGACGATCACGCTTCGCATGAAGGCGATGGAGCTGCCGACGCGGCCTGACCGCGGCGGCGGCGCCGGTTCGTGAGCTACCACGAGCCCGATCTCTCCCGGCTCCGCACCATTCCCATCGCGAGCCGGGCCAACAAGGTCGATCCGTCCCTGCTCGCCCATCCCCCCGGCGCCGACCGCTCCTTCGCTGCGTTCCTCGAGAGCCTCCCTGACATTCTCGCTGCTCGCGACCTGCGCACCGTTGTCACGGCGCTCGCCGCTGCGGCGCGTGCCCGGAAGGGGGTCGTCCTCCTGCTTGGCGGTCACGTCATCAAGGTCGGCCTCGGTCCGTTGATCAACGCATGGATCCGCAGGGGCATTGTGACCCACGTCGCGATGAACGGGGCCGCCGCGATACACGATTTCGAGCTGGCGGCGTACGGCGGGACGAGCGAGGACGTCGCGGCGGGACTGGCGGACGGAACGTTCGGGATGGCGGAGGAAACTGGTCGCGACATGAACGCGGCGATCCGAACTGCCGCAGATCGGGATCAGGGGATGGGTGAGGGGCTCGCCCGCTTTCTCGAGGCCCTCCCCTCACGCCCGGGCGATGAGGTGTCGGTGCTCCTGGCCTGTCACCGGGCAGGTGTCCCGGTCACGGTCCACGCGGCGATCGGCGCGGAAATCATCCACCAGCACCCCGCCGCCCACGGGGCCTCGCTCGGTGCCACCAGCCACCGTGATTTCCTTCGCCTCGCGGGATCCCTGCCCGCGCTGCATGACGGCGGAGCGGTGCTCAACTGGGGGAGCGCGGTGATCATGCCGGAGGTCTTCCTCAAGGCGCTCACGATCGCGCGGAATCTCGAGGGCGGCCAACCCACGCATTTCCTTGCGGCGGACTTCGACATGCAGCGCCACTACCGGCCCCGGGTCAACGTCGTGCAGCGTCCGACGCTCGGTGGCGGGACCGGCGTGCAGATCACGGGGCATCACGAGCTGATGCTCCCGCTCCTGGTGTGGGCCGTGCTGGAACTGCTCGAGCGGGCCTGACGGCCCGCCGGAGTTCACTCCTGCGGCTTGCCGCTGATCGCTTCCTTGACCTTGTCAGCGGTGCCGGGGCTCAGCACCCGGAGGATGAGGTAGAAAATGAAGCCCCAGAACGCGAGCCAGAGCAGCATCCCAAGCAGTCCCACGACGAAGCCGAAGAGACTGGCGATCAGCTTCAGCGCGACGAGCGCAACGACCGCGAACACGGCGAAGCCGACCAGATTCCTGAACATATCGACGCACCTCCAAGGTGACCGAGGACGCGCACCATACGCCCGGACGTTTCAAAAAGTTTCGTGGAGCCGTATGTGACTGCGATCCATGACGTTGTCGTTGTAGGCGGGGGGGCCGTCGGCGCCGCGTGCGCCAGGGAGATCGCCCGGCGCGGATCGAGGGTCGCGCTGCTCGAGCCCGGAACCGACGAGGGCCAGGGCTGGCGGGCCGCCGCCGGCATGCTCGCGCCCGAGATTGAGGCCCGACACGGGGACGACCCGCTGGTGCCGTTCGGCGTCGCGGGCCGGGAGCGCCTCGTCGAACTGAGCGCCGAACTCTCGGAATCGGTCGGTATGGACATTGGGCTGTGGCAGGAAGGCATGGCCCAGGTGGCCTTCACCGAGGAGGATGCGAGCGAGCTGCTGGATCGGGTCGCCTACCAGCGCCAGCAGGGCCTGCAGTGTGACTGGCATGACGCGCAGGAGACCGCGGCACGGTGGCCGTGGCTCGCGCCCGTGCACGGCGCGATCTGGGCCCCGGCCGGTGGGGCGGTCGATCCGGTCCGGCTGGTCGAGGCCCTGCGCGCCGATGCGGTGCGGGCCGGGGCGGCGCTCGTCACCGATCGGGCGGCTCGCATCGAGCGCCAGGGGGATCGGGTGTCCGCGGTCATCGGCCGCGAGCGCTACGCCGCGGAGTCAGTCGTCATCGCGGCCGGTGCGTGGTCCCCGTTGATCGAGGGGTTGCCGCGACCGCTCGCCATCGCACCGATCCGGGGCGAAATGGCCGCGCTGCCGATGCCCGCGGACATGACCCCGGCGATCGTATACGGCAAGGGCGCCTACCTCGTGGCGCGCGGCGACGAGGTCGTCGTGGGGTCCACGATGGAATTCGCCGGGTACCGCGCCGAGGTGACGTCGGCCGGCCTGGCGAGAATCTTCACCGGTGTCAGCCAGATCTGTCCCGAACTCGCCCGGCAGCCGGTCCGCCGGACCTGGGCAGGGCTGAGGCCGGTAGCGCCCGACGGCCGGCCGATCATCGGCGCCGATCCGGACTTGCGCGGGCTCTGGTACGCCACGGGGCACGGTCGAAATGGCATTCTGCTCTCGGCCATGACCGGCCTCCTCCTCCAGCAGCTCATCGCCGGGGAGCCTACTGCAGTGGAAGATCTCTCCGCCTTCGAGCCAGGCCGGTTCTGGCGCTGGTAGGAGGGTATTCAGTGCCGATCCGGATCTTCAGTCGTCGCGTTCGCCTGTCGTGCCTGCTTCTCCTCCCCCTGCTCCCGTCGGCGTCCGCCGGACAGCAGGGTGCGGCGGTGGCCGCGGAGCGCGCTGCGTTCCGGCGCTGGCTGATGAGCGCCAGTAATTCGCCACTGGCGGCCGTGGCCCAGCGACGGATCGATTCCGGAGTCTCGCTGGGACCGGCGGATGCGGACATTCCCCTCGCCGGCCTCGGGCTTCACACGCTGCGTGAGCGTGACGGGAGCGTCACGCTCACGGCACCGGATGGACGGGCCCGCCCCGTGCCACGAGGCCGCCTCGTTCCGCTCCCTCCGTACGCCCTGACCCTGTCCGGGGAGACCGGGCGGACCACGGTCACGGTCTTCCAATCCCCGAAGGGCAAGCCACCGGAGTGGTACGCCTACGATCCGGCCCTGGTGTTCGAGGGGCCGATCGCAGCGGCTCCGGCGCCCGAGACCTCGCGCGTGCTGACGCTCGATGGGATCGAGGTGGAGGCATTCCTGGCGGGATATGCGCGGTTACCGCTCGGCGAGCCTGCGGCCCGCCTGCGCGTGCTGCGAATGCCGGTGCCTGGCACGGAAGAGTTCGAGCTGCAGGTGTACTTCCGGGATGAAACCAGCGGAAAGGGCACCTACCCGGCCGGGCGATTTGTGGAGGTCACTCCAATCGGCGACGGGCGCTACCGGGTGGATCTCAACCGCGCACGAAATCCGTTTTGCGCCTACAGCTCCGTGTATGCATGCCCGCTCCCCTGGCCCGGCAACACGATACACGCCGCGGTAACTGCCGGTGAGAAGTACGCCGGCGGCGGGCTCGAGCTGGAATGACCGCCTTCCTCGCGCTCGCTATCCTCACCGCGACTGGCCCCGATCCGGCCGGGCCGTGGCGCGCGGTGCTCGACCTGGCGGGAGGGCAGCTTCGATTCGCCATCGAGCTCACGCAGCATGGCGGCCGCCTGGAGGGCCGGCTCTGCAATGGCGCCGACTGCCAGGCGTTCACAGGCGTCACGCTGCGGTCGGACACGCTGCTGCTGGAGATGGCGGACTACGCGGCCACCATCACCGCCACCCTTCGCGGAGATTCGCTGTCCGGCGTCTACGCCAACGTGGGCAACCGGGGGCCCCGCACCATCCCGTTCCGCGCCGCGCGAGGCCGGTGGCCGGCCGAGCCGCCATCGGCGGTCCTGACCGGATCTTGGGATGGCTGGGTGCTCGGTCCGACGGGATCGCGGAGCCCGCGCGTGTTCCAGTTCCGCGCCACGGCAGCAGGGCTCGAGGGCACGCTGATCTCGAATGCCGGCGATTTCGGGAACTTCTGGGGGAGCGTTCAGGGGTCAGCGCTGTCGATGAGTCACTTCGATGGCTCGTATGTCTACCTCCTGACGGCACGCCTCGAGGGCGACACCCTGCGCGGCACCTTCCACGCCGGACTCCGCACGCAATCCCCGTTCGTGGCGGTCCGAAGCACGGGAAAGCCCCACCTGCTCCCACCCGCTGCCGTAACGCGGGCGGACACCACTGCACCGTTCCAGTTCGCGTTCCCGGATCTCGACGGGCGCCTCGTCACCAACGACGACCCGCGATTTCGGGGGAAAGTGGTCCTGGTAGACGTCTTCGGAAGCTGGTGCCCGACCTGCCACGATGCCGCCCCGGTGCTCGTCGGGCTGTACCGGGAATTCCATGATCGGGGGTTCGAGGTCGTCGGCCTGGCGTACGAGGTGACCGGCGACCCGGAGGTCGATGGCCGCCTTGTCCGGCGGTTCCGGGACAAGTTCGGCATCCCATGGCCTCTCCTGCTCGCCGGCATCAATGAAACCCAGCTCACTGCCGCGACCCTGCCGCAACTGCAGGGATTCACCGCCTACCCGACGTTGGTCTTCCTCGGCCGGGATGGCCGTGTGCGTCACATCCACGCCGGCTTTTACGGACCGGCCCTCGGAGAGCAGCACGCCCGACTGGTGAAGGAGCTGCACGCGCGGGTGGAGGAGTTGCTCCATGAGAATTGAAGCATGAGGCGCATCGCACGACTGCTGGTCGTGTTGGTGCCAGTTGCGCTGCCGGCGGATGCAGGCATGATAGCGGCACAAGCGGTCGAGCGCCCGGCCTGGCTGGCCGTGGACACAGCCACCCGCACGGCAACCATCGCCGTTGAGGTTACGGCGCCCTCCGGTTCCCCCTCGGCCCTGCTCAACGGCTTCCGCGAGGGCGGAGTCCAGGTGATCGTGCCGCTGGGATGGACAATCAGGTGGAATTGGGTGTCGAATGACAGCACGGCCCCGCACAGCCTGGTGGTCGGGCCGGAGCGGGAGAAACTTCCTGAGCGGGCGCAGGATCCCGGCTTCCCGAACGCAATGACGCGGAACGCCCTCACCGGGCTCGGTGCGGGGCGCCGGGACGCGACGGCCTTCGAAGCCGACCAGACCGGGTGGTTCTGGATGTATTGCGGAGTTCCGGAACATGCACTCCGCGGAGAATGGATCGGCCTGCGCGTGAGTGCGCAGGCGAAGGAGCCGGAGATCATGGTCAAGGGAAAGGAGGCGCCATGACCGGGGGGCTGCTCTCGAGGGAACGGATCATCGCCCGGCCGGACTTCAATCGATGGCTGGTGCCGCCAGCCGCGCTGGCCATTCACCTCTCCATCGGCATGGCCTACGGCTTCAGCGTCTTCTGGTTGCCGCTGAGCCGGGCCATCGGCATCACCGAGCCCGTGGCGTGCCCGCCAGATACCGGCTTCCTGACCCAGGTGACCACGACCACCTGTGACTGGAAGATCAGCACGCTCGGGTGGATGTTCACGCTGTTCTTTGTCTTTCTCGGCTCGTCGGCGGCCGTCTTCGGCCGCTGGCTGGAACGGGTCGGGCCGCGGCGCGCCGGGGTGGTTGCGGCATTCTGCTGGGGCGGCGGGTTCTTCATTTCCGCCCTTGGCATCCACCTGCACCAGATCTGGATGCTGTGGCTCGGGTCCGGGGTGATCGGAGGCTGCGGCCTCGGCCTCGGCTACATCTCGCCGGTCTCAACGCTCATCAAGTGGTTTCCCGACCGCCGGGGGATGGCGACGGGGATGGCGATCATGGGCTTCGGCGGCGGGGCCATGATCGGCGCACCCCTGGCGGATATCCTGATGCGCCACTTCGCCACGCCGACCTCCGTCGGAGTCGTCCAAACCTTCCTCGTGATGGGCACCATCTACTTCGTCGCGATGATGGCCGGCGCATTCGGGTACCGGATTCCTCCGACGGACTGGAAGCCCGCCGGGTGGACGCCGAGGCACCAGCAAGGCGGCATGATCACCAACCGGCACGTCCACGTGGACGTCGCCTCGCTGACCCCCCAGTTCTGGCTGCTCTGGGCGGTTCTCTGCCTCAATGTGAGTGCCGGCATCGGGGTCATCGGCATGGCTTCGCCGATGATCCAGGAGGTCTTCGGCGGCAGGCTGATCGGGCAGGACGGAGCGCTGGCATCGCTCGGGGAGGCCGACCGGGCCCAGGTGGCGACCATCGGCGCCGCCTTCGCGGGGCTCCTGAGCCTGTTCAACATCGCGGGACGGATCTGGTGGGCATCGCTGTCCGACTACATGGGGCGAAAGCAGACCTACTTCCTGTTCTTCTCGCTCGGCGCCGTGCTCTATGCCGCCATCCCGACCGCTGGCAGGAGCGGCAGTGTCGCCCTCTTCGTCGGGATCTTCTGCCTGATTCTCACCATGTACGGCGGCGGGTTCGCCACCGTACCGGCCTATCTGGCCGACATGTTCGGCACCCAGTTCGTCGGGGCAATCCACGGCCGCCTTCTGACGGCGTGGTCGACCGCCGGTGTGCTCGGACCGGTCCTGGTCAACTACATCCGGGAGTACCAGATCGAGCAGGGCGTGCCGAACGCCCAGGCCTATAACACGACCATGTACATCCTCGCCGGACTGCTCGTCGTCGGGTTCGCCTGCAACCTTGCCGTGCGACCGGTGGCCGAACGGCATTACCTGACCGAGGAGGAACTGGCGCGTCTGAGGGGGCAGAAATGACAGGGCCAAATCGCGGCGCCGACCTCGGAGGAACCACTCGGCCCTCGCCCCGGAGCTGGATTGCCGTGGCGCTCTCGTGGGCGGCAGTCGGCCTCCCGTTGCTCTGGGGCGTGTACGTGACTCTCCGGAAGGCGATGATCCTGTTTGAGTAACCGGCTGGACCGCACATCTAAGTAACTGTCAGTCATTAGCTTACTGAGTAGAAGCGCCCCAGCCGGAGGCGGCTGGCTGGGCCGGGGACGGGTCAGGTGGCCGCCCCGATCTTGACGGAATTCCGTACACCCCCCCATATGTAGGCGCTTGCACTGAACCGTAGCGGCATGAGACGCGCCGCTCCGCTGACCGCGCCAGGCTGAGCTGTCCCCCTTCTATGGTCCCCTGGCGGTCGGGTCGAGTTTCCACCTTCGGACTCCGTGAAGGAGAGTACCGACGTATGCAATCCGCACATCGATGGGGGATTGCCGCCCTGACAATCCTTTGCCTGCCGGGCACCCTGATGGCCCAGGCTCCAGGCGGCAACGTGGACGCGGCGCCCGCCGCGAGTGTCGCCCCTGGCGACTGGACCACCTACGGTGGGAACCTCTGGAACCAGCGCTACTCCACCTCCACCAAGATCACCACGAGAAACGTCGGACAGCTCGTTACCCGGATGGTCTTCCAGACGGGGATCTCCCGGCTGGGGTCCTTCGAGAACACCCCGATCGTGATAGACGGCGTCATGTATGTCACCACGCCCTACAATACGGCGATGGCCTACGACCTTGCGACGCACAAGGAGCTCTGGCGCTACGAGCACAAACTGGGCACGACGATCTATTGTTGCGGCCCGAACAACCGGGGCGTCGGGATCCACGGGCCGCATGCCTACATGGGAACCCTCGACGCCCACCTCGTGGCGTTCGACCGCATGACCGGCGCGGTGGCGTGGGACGTGGAGGTGGCGGATCCGACCTACGGCTACAGCATCACGCACGCCCCGCTCGTGGTGGACGACATGGTGATCGTGGGGGTTTCGGGAGGCGAGTACGGAATACGCGGGCACGTGACGGCCTACGATGCCGCGAGCGGAAAGCAGGTCTGGCGCTGGTACTCGATCCCGGCGCCGCGCGGGGACCCGACGTTCGACGCGGCGGCACCCAATGGCTGGTGGGGCTCGTGGACGCCCACGACACCGGACGGGGCCAACCTCAACCGGAACATCACCCAGGAAAAGGCCGACAGCGCGAAATACGCCGATGCGTGGACGCGGGGCGGCGGCGGCATGTGGACGACCCCGGCCTACGATCCGGAGACCGGCCTCCTGTACGTGACCGTCGGGAATCCGTCCCCCGATCTGGATGGCTCCGTTCGCCCTGGCGACAACCTCTTCACCGACGCGGTCGTGGCGCTCAACGTGAAGACCGGGCGGACGGTGTGGTACTACCAGACCGTGCCGCACGATGTCTGGGATCTGGACGCGACCTCTCCTGCCGCCATCACGAAGCTCGGCGGACGCAAGGTCGTGGCGCACGCGGGCAAGACCGCGTGGCTGTACGTCCTCGATGCGGCGACCGGCAAGCTGGTCCGGCGCTCCGACAACTTCACTCCGCAGGAGAACATGTTCGCGCTTCCGACCCCGGAAGGCACCCGGATGCTCCCGGGGGCGAACGGCGGATCGGAGTGGTCGCCGATCTCGATCGACCCGACGCTCAACTACGCGTTCACGGCCGGACTGCATCAGCCCATGCACTACAAGACGCATTACGCGCCCTGGGAGCAGGGCCGCCTGTGGCTCGGCTCGGCGTTCGTTGCCATCCCAGGTGAGGAGCAGTACGGGCTCTTCTCCGCGATCAACCTCAACACCGGCAAGATCGTGTGGCAGAACAAGGTCCCGCAGCCGATGATGGGTGGCTCGCTCGCGACGGCTGGCGGGCTGGTCTTTACGGGAGAGGGCAACGGGAATTTCAACGCTTACGACTCGAAGACCGGGAAGCTGCTCTGGCAGTTCAACGGGGGCGCGGGATGCAATTCCGCCCCGATGAGCTTCGAGTGGAACGGCGAGCAGTTCATCGCGGTCGCCTGCGGGGGCAACTTCCAGCTGAACTACCCGCTGGGCAACTCGGTCTACGTGTTCGGGCTTCCGAAGGGAGGGCGGTGATCGGGCGCGATGCCCCGATCGGCTCGATGGTGCAGTTTCTCGAGAGGCCGTGACGAGTGTCGGAAGAACGGATCGGTCACCACTTCAAAGGGAGAGGCACCCATGAAGAGACTCGCGTTCCTGTCGGCGGCCTTCGCGCTTGCCCTGGTGGGCACCGCGAACGCGCAGCTTTCCATGCAGATGAACAACGGCTGGAATTTCACCTTCTCGGGGAACGTCAACGCCTTCCTCGTGTACGAGGCGGAGAACGAAGACGGGGAACTCGGCCCGGTTGACAACCCTATTCTTGTCGGGAACAGCGGCGAGGACATCACCCGCATCCGCACCGGGCTCCTTCCTGCGTTTGCGGTGTTCGAGGCCAAGGGCCGCGAGGGCAGCACCGACCTCGGCGTCACGTTCGGCTTCGCGCCGCAGATTCAATGCGGTGACAATGGCGATGGCGGCGTGGCCCACGACTGCCTGGCCCAGATCGACATGCGCCAGGTGTTCATGACGGTCGGCGGCGGCTGGGGAACCCTCAAGTTCGGCCGCGACATCGGCGTGTTCAATCGCACCAACATTCTGACCGACCAGACCCTGTATGGTATCGGGGCGACCGGCGGCCAGGTGTCGGGCGGGACGACCCTCGGCCGGATCGGCTTCGGCTACGTCTACCCCAACTTCGTCCCCCAGCTCACCTTCAGCACCGCCGGCGGCAAGTCTGCACAGTTGACGATTGGTCTGTTCGATCCGTCGGCGAACAATGAGTACATCACCACGACCATCCCGCGTCTCGAAACGGAATTCGTCTGGACGAACGACCAGACGAAGATCTGGGTGGGCGGCCTGCTGCAGTCCACCAAGACGCCTGAAACCTTCATCCCAACCGGGGCCGAGACGGCTACTTCGTACGGCCTGAGCGGCGGGGTCAAGTTCGGCACCGAGAAATTCTCAGTTCTCGGCTCCGGCTTCTTCGGGTCGGGAATCGGGACGACCTTGCTGTTCGATGTCGCGACCGATGGCACGGGCCAGGGCAGTGATGGGCTGCGAGACTCCTACGGATTCATCGGACAGGCCACCGTCGCACTCGGTTCGGGAACGCTCGCGGCCAGCTATGGGCAGAATACCATTTCGCTCACGAATGACGAGGCCGACGTCGAAGGCTTCGAGGACCTCACCAACAGCCTGATCTCCTTCGGCTATTACCATCAGGCGACCAAGTCCCTCAAGATCGTGGGCGAGGTTGATCTGGCGCGGACCAGCGTCGGCGGCGTGGATGAAGGGATCTTTGGGCCGGAACCGGAAGACAACTCGTCGGTGGCAGTCGCTCTCGGCATGCTGTTGCTTTTCTGAGCCCTCGGTTCCGATCTTCGCAGTGGAAGGCGGCCTCCTCTCGGGGCCGCTTTCCTTTGCCTCTTGCGCCAGTGGAGGGTCCTTAGGATTGTTCTGCCGCCCCGCGCCGGTCCGGAGGCGGGGTGTCCTGGGGGATTCACGTCACACGGAGGAATTCATGATGAAGGCACCCGTGCGGTCCGTGCTGCTCACGACGCTTCTCCTCCTCGGCGGCGCATCTGCCGGCATGGCCCAGCTCAATATCGGCCTGACGGGCGGCGTCAATTTCTCCAAGATCAACAACGACGACCTGGATGCGACGACGACCACGGGTGGAGTCGGCGGCGGCTACGTGAATGTCGGCTTCGGGCCCAATCTCTCGATCGAGGGCCAGGTGCTCTACACGCAGAAGGGCGCGGAGACCAACGATGGAGATCTGAGGCAGGGCTACCTGCAGATCCCTGCCCTCCTCAAGTTCCATTTCGGCAATGGAGAGGGGACCCGGCTGTACGTGTTCGGCGGACCGGCACTCAACTGGCAATGGGACTGCACAATTTCGGTCGGTGACACAGAAGTCGACTGCGAAGACGTCGCTGCGAACCCGGAGGACGCCACCTTCAGCGGGATGCTGGGCCTCGGCATCCAGTTCGGGCGGTTCGGGGTCGAGGGGCGGTACGAGACCGGGTTCAGTGATTCAATCGAGAACATCGACTCCAAGGATGGCACCTTCTCCCTGCTCGCCCGCCTCGCCATCCTCGGCAGTCGGTAGCAGCGGAACGGAATTTGCTGGAGGTCTAGGCACGCAAGTTGCTGCATCCTATCAGGATAGGTCGGGGTGACCCCCGACTTCCCGCCCTGGGCCCCAGTGGGCCCAGGGCTCCAGTAAACCCTGAATTCTCATATTCGACACCACGGAGAGACCGCGAATGAACCCCAAGTTCCTTCGGATGACCGCGACTGCCGCCCTGCTGGTGGCCGCGATGACGGCGACCGCGTCCGCCCAGACCATCGGCATCACCGCTGGCGCCACCTTCAACTCGCTCAACGGGGATGACGCCGAGGACGTCTTCGGGTTCGAATCGAAGACAGGGTTCGTGGGCGGGGCCTATCTCAATCTGGGACTCGGCGGTGGGTCGCTCTCGCTGGAGCCTCAGCTGCTTTACACCATGAAGGGCGCTGACCTGCCTGACTTCAACACCGAGCTCAGCAACGACTTCATCCAGATTCCCGTCCTGCTTCGCTACGGGTTCGGCGCGGGCGGCGTGAAACCCTCCATCTTCGCCGGCCCCGCCGCCAGCTTCTCGGTCGGGTGCGAATTCACCGGGGACGTCGACGGAAGCTGCGAGGACACGGGCGCGCCCGAGAAATCCGTGCAGTGGGACGGCATCGTCGGGGCTGGCCTGAGCTTCGGGAAGTTCGGCGTGGACGTGCGGTACGAGTTCGGCCTGACGGATGTGTACGAAGACTTCGACGCGAAGAACGGCACGTTCGCCATCCTCGGGCGGTATGCCCTGTTTGGTTTGTAGTCCCAGCCGGCCGAGGCCGCGCGCGCCAGCGCACGCGGCCCTGCCACGCAGTACCACTTCACTCCGGGAGAGGCACCCATGAGGAGACAGTTGCTTCGATTTACCGCGGCCGCCGGCATTCTGCTTGCCGCCTCCGTCGCGACCGCCAACGCGCAGGGCTTCGGCGTCATGGCCGGCGCCAACTTCGCTGACATCAGCGGCGATGACATCGACGGGAGCGATATCGACAGCCGGACCGGCTTCGTCGGTGGCGTCTTCTATGAGCACAAGCTCGGGACGTCCATCTCGATCCGGCCGGAGGTGCTGTATTCCTTCAAGGGTGGCACCAACACGCTTGCCGAAGACGTGACCTGGCAGAACGACTACATCGAGGTGCCGGTACTGCTCAAGTACAACTTCGGGTCCGGCGCGACGCATCCCTTTGTCCTGATCGGCCCGGCGATTTCGTTCAATGTGAACTGCAATTTCACAGACGGGACCGACGAAGCGAGCTGCGATGATGTGTTCGGCAGCGATGTGGCGTCGAGCACCGACTTCAGCGGCATCCTGGGCCTTGGCATCCAGTGGAACGCGCTGGACATCAACGTCCGGTACGACCTCGGCTTCACGAACGTTCTCGAGGACGTGGACGCCACCAACAAGACCATCTCAATCCTGCTCGGCTACAACTTCACCATGCCCCGCTAGTTGCTCTTCCGGCCCCGGTTAGCCGGGGTCCCCCGGGGGCCTCAACGGCCGGTCGCGAGGCGCGACCGGCCGTTGCGTTTCGCATAGCTGGATATACCCGAACTATTCTATCGTATTTCGCCAGGCTGATTGCGCTTAAGGCCGAATGGACGCGTCCCGCATCGCGTCCGGCGGCACCTTGGCCGGGCCGGGGCCCTCCTGCCAGCCGCGCACGAGCCCTCACGGGCCCGGAGTGCCGTGGGCGTTTTCGCCCTGAAACGTGCCTATCTCTCGACAGGCAAAAGTCTTCCGCGTTACCCTCCGGCCGACTACTTTCCAAGCCGACTTTGGCCGGGTTGCCCGGCCCCTGCGCCCCAAGGAGAGCCCCGGTGGCCGTACCGCTGGTCCAGCTGACTCTTCAACCGCCCACACCCAGAGCCCCTGGGCCGCTTCCCGTACCCGTGGCCGTCCCATCCGCGCGGAAGCCCTCCTGGCTCAAGGTTCGGACGCCGGGTGGCGCCAACTACGCCTCGATCCGGACGATGATGCGCGATCTGGGCCTCCACACGGTCTGCGAGGAGGCGCGCTGCCCGAATATTGGTGAGTGCTGGGAGCACAAGGCTGCGACCTTCATGATCCTGGGCGACGTCTGCACCAGGAACTGCACGTACTGCGCGGTGGCGCACGGCACCCCGAAGGCGTACGACCCGGTCGAGCCGGTGCGCCTTGCCGAGGCAGTCGCGCGGATGGGCCTCGCACACGTCGTGATCACGTCGGTGGACCGGGATGATCTGCCGAATGGCGGCGCCGAGGCCTTTGCGGGATGCATCACCGAGATCAGGAAGCGCCTCCCCGACACGTCGGTCGAGGTGCTGATCCCTGACTTCAAGGGATCGGAACGCGCGCTCCAGTTGGTGATGGACGCCCGACCCGACATCCTGAATCACAACCTCGAGACGGCCGAGCGGCTCTACCGCCTCGCCCGGCCCGGCGGCCGGTACGAGCGTGCACTGACGCTGCTGGCCAATGCCAGGCGGATGGGTGGCCCCGAGGCCCTCACCAAGTCCGGAATCATCCTCGGGATGGGTGAGGAGTGGAACGAAATCCTCGTCTGCATGCGGGACCTCCGACGGAGCGATGTGAACATCCTGACTGTCGGCCAGTACCTGCGGCCGTCGGACGGCCACCTCCCCATTGCCCGCTATTACACCCCGGACGAGTTCGCCGAGCTGCGCGAGACCGGTCTCCGGATGGGCTTCGATCATGTCGAGGCGAGCCCGCTCACCCGCTCGTCATATCACGCCTGGGAGCAGGTAGACAAGGCCAAGGAACAGAGGAAGGCATGATGGCTGGCACCCGTGCCGCGGCGCGCGACAAGAATGCCCCCCGACCCGCTTCGGCATCGGTGAGCGCCGAGCAGTGCCGGACGTACCTCCGGCAGATGCTGCTCATCCGCCGTTTCGAGGAGAAGGCCGGCGAGGCGTACAGCCTCGGCAAGATCGGCGGCTTTTGCCACCTGTACATCGGGCAGGAAGCGGTGGCGGTCGGCAGCATCGCGGGCCTGCGTGGTGATGACTACATCACCTGCTCCTACCGGGAGCACGGCCACGCGCTGGCGCGCGGCATCGCCGCCCGGGCCGTGATGGCGGAGCTGTATGGGAAGGCGACAGGATGCTCCGGGGGCAAGGGCGGCTCGATGCACCTGTTTGACGCGTCGCTTGGCTTCCTGGGCGGCCACGCCATCGTCGGGGGTCACATCCCCCTGGCGGCGGGCATGGCCTTCGCTGCGAAGTATCGCGGCACGGACCAGGTGGCGGTCTGCTACTTCGGTGAAGCCGCGGTCAACATCGGCTCGTTCCACGAGACGCTCAACATGGCGAGTCTCTGGAAGCTGCCGGCGATCTTCGTCGTCGAGAACAACGGCTACGGCATGGGGACCTCGCTCGCGCGGGCGAGTGCCCTGCTCGACCTGGCGCATCGCGCGTACTCCTACGAAATGGCCGAGGAAGTCGTGGACGGCCAGGACGTCTTCGCAGTCCGGGCCGCCACCGATCGCGCCGTGGCGCGTGCCCGCAAGGAAGCGCTCCCGACGCTGCTCGAGATGCGCACCTACCGGTACGTGGGCCATTCGATGTCCGACGCGGCGCATGGGACGTATCGCACCAAGGATGAGGTGGAGTCCTTCCGCCAGCGTGATCCGATCAAGCTGCTCGAGGCCCACATGGGGCGCGAGAAGATGATCGACGAGGCCGGCATCAAGGCCCTCGAGGCGGAGGTGCTGGCCGAAGTGGAGGACGCGCTCGCCTTCGCGGAATCGTCCCCGGACCCGGCGCCCGAGGCGCTCTTCACCGACGTGTTGGCGGAGAGCCGCTGACATGGCGGTCCTGACCTATCGCGATGCCCTGAATCAGGCGCTCCGCGAGGAAATGTCGCGAGACGACCGGGTGTTCCTGATGGGCGAGGAAGTGGCGGAGTACGACGGGGCCTACAAGGTGAGCCGCGGGCTGCTCAAGGAATTCGGCCCGCTGCGGGTGGTGGACACGCCGATCGCCGAACTCAGCTTCGCCGGGATTGGTGTCGGTGCTGCGATGGTCGGACTCCGGCCGATCATCGAGTTCATGACCTGGAACTTCGCCCTGCTCGCCATCGACCAGGTGGTGAATTCGGCGGCGAAGATGCGTTACATGTCGGGCGGGCAGGTCGGCTGCCCGATCGTCTTCCGGGGTCCGGGCGGGTCCGCCCTCCAGCTCGGTGCCCAGCACTCCCAGGCGTTCGAATCCTGGTACGCCCACATTCCCGGCCTCAAGGTCCTCGCGCCCGCGACCCCGGCCGACGCCAAGGGCCTGCTCAAGAGCGCCATCCGGGACGACAACCCGGTCGTCTTCATCGAAGGCGAGATGCTGTACAACACGAAGGGCGAGGTTCCGGAATCGGAGTACGTCACGCCGATTGGCAAGGCCGAGATCAAGCGCGAGGGCGGCGACGTCACGCTGGTGTGCCACTCGAAGACGGTGGCTACCGCGCTCAAGGCGGCGGAGCAGCTCGCCGAGCAAGGCATCGCGGCGGAGGTAGTGGACCTCCGGACGATCCGGCCGCTCGACACCGAGACGGTGCTTGGTTCCGTCGGCCGTACCCATCGCTGCGTTGTCGTCGAGGAGGGCTGGGCGTTTGCCGGCGTGGGCGCCCAGGTGGTGGATGAGATTCAGCGACAGGCGTTCGACGAGCTCGATGCGCCGATCCTCCGCGTCACGCAGGCGGATGTCCCGATGCCGTACAACAAGGCGCTGGAACGCGCGGCCAAGGCCGACCCTGCCAAGGTCGTGGAAGCGGTGAAGCGCGTGATGTACGCCGGCTGACGGCTCCCCTTCAGGAAGACGAGCAATGGCATCCAAGGTCCTGATGGAGGCTCTCTCTCCCACCATGGAAGAGGGTCGCCTGGTCGAGTGGAAGAAGAACGAAGGGGACGCCGTGCGCCCCGGCGACGTTTTGGCCGAGGTGGAGACCGACAAGGCGGTGATGGAGCTAGCGGCCCGCACCGAGGGCGTGTTGCTCAAGCAGCTGGTGCCCGCCGGGACGACGGTGGCCGTGGCATCCCTGGTCGGAGTGATCGGGGAGGCCGGGGAGGACATCAGCGCCCTCCTCGGCGGCGCGCCCGCCGCAAGCGCGACCCCCGCACCCGCACCCGCTCCAGCGCCCCCGGCTCCCGCCTCCTCCCCTGCCCCTGCGACCACTACGGCTCCATCACCTCCAGTCGCAAGGCCCGCTGAACCTCCCCGCCTCCCTGCCTCCCCGCCTCCGGCCGCTGAAGGCGGCCGGATAAAGGCCTCGCCGCTCGCGAAGAAGGTCGCGCGCGAGCGCGGACTCGATCTGGGTGGCATCGCGGGCAGCGGGCCGGAGGGGCGCATCGTGCTCCGCGACCTGGACAAGGCCGTGCCAACCATGGGGGCAGCGGCCGCAGCCGTTCCCGCCGGGGCCGCTGCCGGGGCCTTCACCGACGTGCCGCTCTCACAGATTCGCAAGACCATCGCCAAGCGCCTTGTACAGTCCATCGGGCCGGTCCCGACGTTCTACCTGACGACCGAGGTAGACATGGCGAGGACCTGGGAGGCGCGGGAGGCGTTGAATGAGGCTGGGAAGCGGGGAGGCGGGGACGCCGTCAAGATCTCCTTCAATGACATCGTGGTGAAGGCGACCGCCCTGGCGCTGAAGCAGCACCCGATGTGCAACGCCTGGTGGCAGGACGACCGGATCCGCTATTGGAATGATGTGCACCTGGGGATGGCGGTCGCGGTCGAGGACGGCCTGATCACGCCCGTCATCCGGTTTGCGGACCGGAAGCCCCTTCGGGAGATCTCCGCGGAGGCGCTGGACCTGGCCACCCGCGCGCGGGAGCGGAAGCTCAAGCCCGAGGAATACACCGGCGGCACGTTCAGCGTGTCGAACCTCGGGATGTTCGACATCGACCAGTTCACTGCCATCATCAATCCGCCGGAGGCGGGGATCCTCGC
>DASTCF010000110.1:0-2702 GCA_035711365.1 Gemmatimonadales bacterium | reverse complement strand
GCCGACCTCAATCTCGACACCTTCATGGCGCAGGCCCAGGAGTACGGCGCGACCAACGAAGGGCTGGACGTGGTGTACAAGCTGCTGCACACCCTCGGCGTGTCACACCCGATGCACACGGTGCGCGCGGCCGAGATCCAGCTGTGGGTCGCAAGCGGGGACTATGAGCGGATCGTGCGGGGTGAGTATCCGCGTCGCGGCACGGCGGCTGACGAGCGCGCGATGTCCGAGCACTGGCGCGACGCCCGCGATTATTACGCGAAGGAAGCGCGTGACCTCGCCCAGCAGATGGGGCAGGCCGCCCGCAATGTGGCGGAGAAGGCCTCGGAGGCCTTCCGCGAGGCCAGGAAGCGTGGCTCCAGCGCGTGAGGATTCTGATCGTCGGCGGCGGGGGCCGCGAACACGCGCTTGCCTGGGCGCTGAAGCGTGAGAACCCCGCCGCGACGATGTTCGCCGCACCGGGAAATCCTGGCATCGCCGAGCTCGCCACACTGCTCCCTATCTCATCCGACGACTCCTCCCGCATCACAGAAGCCGCATCCCAGCACGCCATCGATCTGACGGTGATCGGTCCGGAGGTTCCGCTGGCCCTCGGGCTGGCGGATCGGCTCCGCGCGAGCGGACGGCTGGTGTTCGGGCCGAGCGCGGCAGCCGCCCGGCTCGAGGCCTCCAAGGCGTTCGCAAAGGACGTCATGGAGTCGGCAAAGGTCCCCACCGCCGTGAGTCGGACTTTCACAGTGCTGGCGCCTGCGCTGGCCTACGTGGAATCCCATCCCGAGCCCCTGGTAGTGAAGGCCTCGGGGCTCGCGGCGGGGAAGGGCGCCATCGTCTGTGCCACACGCGCCGAGGCGGCGGAAGCGGTCCTGTCCATGCTGGGAACCGACCGGTTCGGCGAAGCGGGACACACGGTCGTCATCGAACATTTCCTCGATGGGGAGGAGCTGTCGGTCCTGGGCCTGACGGATGGCCGGGACGTGGTTCTCCTCCCCGCGTCCCAGGACCATAAGCGCCTTGGGGAGGGCGACACCGGCCCCAACACCGGCGGAATGGGGGCCTACGCGCCGGTGTCCCTGGCCACGCCTGCGCTTCTGGACCGCGTGAGGCGGGAAGTGATGCTGCCGACGCTCGCGGAATTGGAGCGGCGCGGCGCCCGGTTCCAGGGCTGCCTCTACGCCGGCATCATGGTGGACCGTGGCGGGACTCCCTCGGTCGTGGAGTTCAACTGCCGTTTCGGAGACCCGGAGACGCAGGTCGTGCTCCCGCTGGTGGATCGGGGACTCACCGATGCGCTCCTGCGCGTCGCGGGCGGCCACGAGCCGACCCCGGTGACGGTCCGGAACGCAGCATCGGTTACTACGGTCCTTGCCGCCCGCGGGTATCCTGACGCACCTGAGAGGGGCGCGGGAATTCAGATCCCTGCTGAGTTACCCCAGGGAGTGACCGTTTTTCACGCCGGAACCATACGGAGCGCGGACGGCGTACTTCGCGCCAACGGCGGGCGAGTGCTGAGTGTGACGGCGGTCGCCTCAAGCTTCGCCGAGGCCCGGGAGCGGAGTCGCGCGGCAGCGGAGGCCATCATATTCGAGGGGAAAGTGTTCCGCAGGGACATCGGGTGGCGGGAGGCGGAGCGGGTCGGCGAGTAAGGGCGAGCCGTGTCATTACCCCATCGTCCCGTCGTCCCCTAGGGGTCCGCAACTCCGCAATGAGGTGCTTCATGCGAATCCCCCTGATCCTTCTCCTGGCTCCAGCGGTCCTCCTTGCCTGCAGCGGCGATGGCACCACGGGCAGCAGCACTCCCGCTTCCGACATTCTGATCGTGATGGGCGCCCAGACCAAGGGAACGGGCGCCTTCTCCCCCAATCCGTTCACCTTGAGCCTGGCGGATGGCGGCGAAGTGAAATGGGGGAACAACGACAGGGGAAGTGGGGGCTACGGCTCAGGTGGGGGCGTAACCCACCGGATCGTGGCCGATGATGACTCGTTCGATTCCGGGAACCTCGCGCCGGGCGGCATCTACACCCACACGTTCGATGCGCCGGGAACAGTTACTTACCATTGCTCGATTCACCCGACCATGCATGGGACCATTCAGATCAATGACTAGGATCATGAACGCACGGACGTGACCGTTCCGTCGAGCCACGGGGTCTCTGCAGGGTCTCAGGATACCGGAGGTCACACAATGCGCATGCAATGGCTTTTCCTCGTCGCACCGGCCGTTCTGCTGGCATGCGGCGACGACTCCAACTCTCCCAATACGCCGGACGCCGATGTCCTCATCGTGTCCGGCGCCGAAGGGAAGGGCCCAAACGCGTATGATCCCAATCCCTTCCCGGTCAGCCTGGCAGCCGGTGGCGTGGTGAAATGGGGCAACGACGATGGTGAAACCCACACCGTCACGGCCGATGACGTGTCGTTCAGTTCAGGCAACATCGGCTCGGGGAACACCTTTTCGCACACGTTCACGACCGTCGGAGCTGTCGCCTACCACTGCTCGATTCACCCGACGATGGTGGGGACGATTCAGGTGAATCCATAACACTGCGGGGAAGCGGGGAGGCGGGGAGGCGACCCCGCCCAAGCGCCCCCACTTCCCCGCCTTCCCACATTCCCGCTTACTTCCCTGCATGCCCGAACTCCCCGAAGTCGAAACCATCGTCCAGGATCTCCGACCGACGCTGCTCGGGCGGTCCATCGTTCGG
>DASTCF010000109.1:0-25194 GCA_035711365.1 Gemmatimonadales bacterium | reverse complement strand
GTAGTTCTTGCGGAGGTCGGTCGAGTGGCACTCCGCGCACATGAAGTTCCAGTTCTGCAGGGGCCCGGTCCAATGCAGGATGTCGCGGTAGCCCACCTTCTCGCCGGGATACAGGTGGAACCATCGCTGTCCGCCGTCGGCCCTCGGCCTCGTGTCCCACAGGACATTCAGCGCCTGATAGCGGCCTCCGGGGAAGCCAATCAGGTATTCCTGCAGGGGGGCCACGCCGAACGTGTACGCGATTGGATACTCGGCGAGCCGTCCGTCGGGCCCGTCGGTGCGAACCCAGAACCGGCCGTCACGCCGGAACGCGGTGGTCGTGATGCCGGTGGTGTAGGCGAATTGCGTGTTGTTGAAATCGGCGGCCACGGTACCGGAGTCGGCGGGCTGCATCGCGAGCGCGTGGTGGGAGCCCTCCCACGCCCTGGACTCGGCCTCGTGACACCCGACACACGCCTGCCGCCCGGCGAATGTGGCGGGCTCGGGTGTCGGTCGGCTGCAGGCGGAAGCGATCAGGATGACGAGCAGGCCGGTCCGATTCTGGCGCATGGGAGCGGTAGGATGCCACCCTGTCCGAGCGCCGTCAATGCTCTCCCGGGTGGCGGCGCGACGCCCGGGCCGTATCTTGGAATCCGTCACCTCCTGATCGGACCAACCAATGCCCTCACAACTGCAGAGTTCTCCGCTACTTCGAATGGTCGCCCTGGGTGCCGGGCTCGTCATCATCCTGGCCGGCCTCCATGCCGCAGCGACGATCGTCAACCTGACGCTGCTGTCCGCGCTGGTCGCCGCGACGATCTCTCCCCTTCCCTTCTTCCTGTCCCGGCGTGGCGTGAACCGCGCCGCCGCTGTCGTGCTCACGGCTGCCGTCGTCCTCGTTGGGGGCATCGTGCTGATCGTGGTGCTCGGCAAGTCGCTTGGCTCCCTGAGCCAGAACCTGCCGCAGTACCAGAGCTCCCTCGCCGACATCGTGGAACGGCTCAGCGGCCGGCTCGCCGCACGGGGGCTCGATCCCGAACAGGCGCTCAAGCCCGATGTCGCACGGGTCATGGGCGCGGTGAGGGGCCTGGTGGGTGCGGCGCTGGGGCTGCTGGGCTACGGACTGTTCGCGGTGGTGCTCGTGGTGCTCATGCTGCTGGAGATGCCCGTCGTCGGCCCCGGGCATGCGGCGCCGGGATCGCTTCAGCACCGTCTCGACGAAGCGATGCGGCTGGTGCGTCGCTTCGTAGGACTCAACGGGCTGCTCGGCGGCGGCGTCGCCATCGGGAATTTCTTCGTCATGTTGCTTTTGGGCACCGATTCTCCCGCCGTGTGGGCGGTCCTGTCGTTTCTCTTCGCCTTCGTGCCGTTCGGCTTCGTGTTTTCGGTGATTCCTCCCGTGGTGCTCACGCTGCTGGAACAGGGAGCCGGTCAGGCTGGGCTCCTCTTTGCGCTGTTATTCGCCCTCAATTTCATCGGCGACAACGTGCTCAAACCGAAGGTGATGGGCGGAGGGCTCGGACTCTCGCCGCTGGTGATCGTGCTGTCCCTGCTCCTTTGGGGGTTCGTGCTGGGCCCGGTCGGCGCGCTGCTCGCCGTCCCGCTCACGCTGACGCTGCGCCAGGTGCTCCCGGTCCTGGTCGAACACGAACCGGCGCTGTGATCGACGAGCGCCTGTGCCGACGCCTAGCGTCCAGTCTCCTCCGCCTGCATCTTTCGCGCTCGTGACCACACTTCAGGAGCGGCTGGAAGGCGGCCTCCGCGGCCGGTACACCCTCGAGCGGGAGCTTGGCGAGGGTGGCATGGCCATCGTCTTCCTGGCCCAGGACCTCCGGCACGACCGGAAGGTCGCCCTCAAGGTGCTGCGACCGGAGATCTCCGCCGAGATCGGGGCCGAGCGCTTCCTGCGCGAGATCAAGCTCGCCGCCGGCCTCACCCATCAGCACATCCTGCCGGTCTACGACTCGGGCGCAGCCGAAGGGCTCCTCTTCTACGTCATGCCCAACATGGAGGGGCGCTCGCTGCGCGAACGGCTCGAGCGCGAGGGGCAGCTGACGCTGGAAGACGCGCTCAAGATCACCCGCGAGGTCGCTTCCGCCCTGGATTACGCCCACCGTCACCAGGTCGTCCATCGCGATATCAAGCCCGAAAACATCCTGCTTCACGAGGGCGCGGCGATGGTCGCGGATTTCGGCATCGGGAAGGCGCTGAGCGGCAGCGGCTCCGTGACCGAGACCGGGATGGCCATCGGGACGCCCGCCTACATGAGCCCCGAACAGGCCGGTGGCGAGAGCACGATCGACGGCCGGAGCGATCTCTACAGCCTCGCCTGCGTGCTCTATGAGATGCTGAGCGGCGAGCCCCCGTTCACCGGACCGAACGCCCGGGCGATCATCGCCAAGCGGTTCGTGGCGCCGATTCCCAAGGTCCGGGCCACCCGCGATGTCCCCGAGGCGGTGGACGAGGTGCTGGCCCGCGCCATGGCGCGCACCCCGGTGGACCGGTTCGCCACGACGGCCGAGTTCGCCGAGGCCCTTCGTCCGATCACCCGGAATGGCGTCAGTGGCCAGCGGACACCGACGGACGGGCAAAAGGGCGCGGCCCCGCCCAAGACGATCGCGGTGCTGCCGCTCTCCAACATGAGCGCCGACCCCGAGAACGAGTACTTCAGCGACGGGATGACCGAGGAGATCATCAACGCGCTCGCCAAGGTCCCGGGGCTGCAGGTGGCGTCCCGCACCTCGTGCTTCTCCTTCAAGGGCAAGGAAGTCGACGTTCGCCAGGTCGGGGAGAAGCTCGGTGTCGCGACCGTGCTGGAAGGAAGTGTCCGGAAGGTCGGCAACCGGATCCGGATCACCGCGCAGCTCATCAACGTCGATAACGGATACCATCTCTGGTCGGAGACATACGACCGCCAGCTCGAGGACGTCTTCGCGATCCAGGATGAGATTTCGCGGGCGATCGTCGAAGCCCTGAAGCTGCGACTGGGTGCCGATTCCAGCCAGCTCGTCGTGCCCACGAAGAATCTCGAGGCCTACAACCTCTACCTGAAGGGGCGCTTCTTCTTCTTCCGGTTCACCGAGACCGGTCTCCGCAAGAGTCTCGAGCTGTTCCAGCACGTGTTGCTGCAGGAACCCGGCTACGCGCGCGCCTATTCGGGAATCGCGGATTGCTGGTGTGAGCTTGCGGACGATTGGGTGGCACCGGATGACGCCTATCCGCGGGCCAAGGCGGCGGCGACGACGGCGCTGCGGCTCGATTCCGAGCTGGTCGAGGCGATGACCTCGCTCGGCAAAGTCCTGTGCTGGTACGAGTGGGACTTCGTCGGCGCCGAGCAACAGCTACGGCGGGCGGTTGCGCTCAATCCGAATTACACGGAGGCCCACTGGACCTTCGGAAGCGTGCTGCCCGCCGTCGGCCTTCTGGGCGAGGCCATTGCGGAAATGCGGAAGGCCCTGACGCTCGATCCGCTCCACCCGCACCACAGCCGCTGGCTCGGCCGCTTCCTGCTGTACGCCAAGGACTACAACGCCGCGATCACCCAGAGCCACAAGACCATCGAGCTGCACGCGGACTACTTCCACGCGTTTCTCGACATCGGCACCGCGTGCCTGGCGCAGGGCAAGGCCGAGGAGGCCCTGGACTGGTTTCGCCGCGGGCAGGCGCTGGATACCAGCGTCCGCTCGTATGACGCGCTTCTTGTGCGCGCGCTCGCGGCGCTCGGGCGACGGGAGGAGGCCGACGCGATCATGGCGCGGCTGGAAGAGGAAGCGCGCACACACTACGTGCGGTCGGAGGTCCTGGCCATGGGCTACGCCGCGCTCGGCGATTTCGACCGGGCCTTCGCGGGCCTCGAGCGCGCGTTCCAGGCCCGCTCAGCGGGCCTGATCTACCTCCATCTGGATCCCGGCTACGACCCGCTGCGTGCGGACCCGCGCTTCGGCGCGCTGGTGACGCGCGTGGGGTTGAAGTAGCGCCGCCTACCGCCGCGTCGACGCGTTCTGAAGATAGGTCAGAATCCTGGTCGTCTCCTCCGGCGTGGCCGGAACGACGAGCATCCGCTCCATGTTCCGTTCCATCCGCGAGAAGACCGCCAGCCAGTCCTTGGACGAATGGACCCGCGGGTCGGGCAGCGCGTGGCAGCGGCTGCACACCATCATGAATTCGTAACGGCCGACACCCGGAGGGAGGTTCGCGCCGCCGACCTTCAGCGCGTTCGCCATCAGGTAGCTCAGGAGCTCGGCCCGTGTGCCCTCGTCCGGCGCGCGGATCCCGACGCCGGCCGGCAGGCGATCCATGCGCAGCCACATCCGGCGCGCGACGCCGGGCCAATCGGTGGCGCTGTGCATCGCCGGCGACGGCAGCTCGTGGCATTGGGCGCAGTAGGTGGAGAGGGCGATGGCACCCGGGGAGCCCGGCTCGGGGAGACTGGCGGCCGTGATGCCGGGCGGCGGGAGCGCGACTCGCGCGGCCGCGAGCAGCAGCTCATCGCTCGGCGTCGACGGAGCCGCCGCCGTGGGCGGTACCGCGGACGACGCGGCCGGCTTGGGATTCTCCCGGCACGCCGCAGCGGTCAGAGCCATGCCGGCAAGCAAGATCAGGGTGAGGCCTCTCATCGGACCCTCCTTAGGGCGGAGCCCCCCTCACCATGATTGTCCGTTCAGGTGAAAAGACCGTGAACCCGGGGTGATGCTTCCTTTCCCAGGCGCTCCGGCCGAAGGGAGGACATATGGGCAGCCGTGACCCTCGCATCGACGCCTACATCGACAGGTCGGCCGAATTTGCGCGGCCGATTCTCACGCACATCCGGTCGGTCGTTCACGCCGCCTGCCCCGATGTGGAGGAGACCCTCAAGTGGGGCTCCCCCTCCTTCATGTACAAGGGCATCCTCTGCGGCATGGCAGCGTTCAAGCAGCATTGCGCGTTCGGCTTCTGGAAGGGCTCGCTGATCCTCGGACCCGACGGCCGACGCGCCGATGAGGCCATGGGTCAGTTCGGCCGCATCACGAAGCCGTCGGACCTGCCCTCGAAGCGGGTCCTGACGGGCTACGTCAAGCAGGCGATGCGGCTGAATGAGGAAGGAACGACGGTGAAACGGCCACTGAAGAGGCCGAAGCCGCCGCTGCGGGTGCCGATTGAGTTGAAGCGCGCACTGGAGAAAAACCGGAAGGCCCGGGAGACGTTCGAGGGATTCACTCCCAGCAACAAGCGGGACTACGCCGAATGGATCGCCGAAGCCAAGGGAGCGGAGACCCGCCAGCGCCGGCTGGCCCAGGCCATCGAGTGGATGGCCCAGGGCAAGCCGCGGAACTGGAAATACATGAGGTAATGCGGATCTCGCGGATGACGCGGCTTACGCGGAGATGTCCCGCAGGTAGATGCCCTTCTGCGCGTCATACACGCGGACATGCACGATCACCCCGGGCCGGCGGCTGTCCACGACCCGGACGTGCACGACCTTTTTGTCGCTCGACGGGCGATACAGAATCCATGTCCCGGCCGACGCGGTGCGCTCGATACCGGAGCAGGAGCGGGCGGCTGCCTGATGACCGGGCGGCGTGCCCGGGACCCATACCCGGCACTGGCCGACGGGCGGCAGGTGCCCTGGCGGAATGCCCAGCGAGGCCGCGGTGCTGGGTCCGCGCTGCTCCGCCGCGGGCGGCTCCACAGGGGGCGTCGTGACGATGGTGCACGCGCTTGCAGCCACGAGCGCGAGGCAAGGCGCGAGGAATCTGGCCGAACGCATCGGTCCTCCGGACTGCCGGTTGGGGTCGTTGATGTAAGGGGCAGGGTTCGTGCCTTGGAAGGTGGGTCGGCGGGTCGGCGGCTCGGCCGGTCAGTGAACCGAGGGGTAAACTGGTTGGTGATGCAGACCACACCGGAGGGTCGGTGCCAGCGACGATCTTTTGTGTTCCTTAACGAGTAGGGGAAACGCCATGCGCAGCTCGCAGATACTCGGTCTTCTCCTCATCCTGGCCGGCGTGGTACTGCTCTGGCTCCGGCCGGCGTATACCACGAAGAAGAATGTATTGGAGATCGGCGATGTGAAGGCCTCCGTCGATGAGGAACAGCGAATCCCGAAGTGGGTCGGCGGCGTGGCGATCGGCGCCGGGCTGGTCCTGATCGTGGGCGCCGCGCGCCGGCAGGGGTGATTTGCCGGGGGGAAACCCGCTATCTTCGGGGCAGCACCGCTCGAGGGTTTCCCCCATGCGCCGCTCCCTGCTGCCGCTTCTTCTCCTTCTCGCACTCGGCTGCGAGACCTCCAGCCCGTTCTCCGACGGTGAGACCGGTCTCGAGGGCACCGTTACCCGCTCGCCCATCCAGCCGGTCTGCTTGGAGAACGACCCCTGCGAGGAGCCGCTCTCCGGCGACTTCCAGGTCCTCAGGTCCAGTCTCGTGGTCGCGACGTTCCATTCGGCCGCCGACGGCTCCTACCGCGTCGCGCTGGCACCCGGCACCTACACCGTGCGGCCGGAGCCCGATGTCTCCATCTTCAGCCCGACCTTCCAAACCAGGACGGTCACGGTCGAGCCCGGTGGCTGGACCCGGGCCGATCTCGTCTTCGATACCGGAATCCGATAGCGCCGTACGCTGGTCGACTCCCCACCACAGGAGGCCAAGTGCGATCGCGGAAGCGGTACCGGCTGGAGCGGGTCAGTGTCGCCCTGCGTGATTCCCGTCCCGCCTCGTGGACGTTCGCCGGCGATGCGGTTCGCGGGACGGAGTACCTGTACGATGTCAGCGATGGAAACTTCCCGGCCCGCAACCAGTGGGAGTTCCTGGTCCGGGTTCCGGGCGAACGCAACGGCCGGGTCGAAGTCCGCCCCCGCACGGCACCGAAGGTCAAGGCCTGGGACGAGCTCCCGGACCGTTCGCTTACCTTCATGCCGGCGACGCGGGCTTCCGTGCGCGGGAAATGGTATTGCCAGGTGGCCCTGGCCGACGCGGCGGGCGAGCGGTCCAAGGCTGTGGTGCGGACCGACCAGCGCGAGGCCCTGCCCCACTGGTTCACCGAGCTGCGCGGGCGGATGCGGCGCAAGGAGGCGGTCAAGCCGACCCGGGGCACGGACGGCAACGCGCTCGTGCTGCTGGTGGCCGCCGGGGATCACCGCACCATGATCCGGCTCTTCTTCGCAACCAAAGTGTGGATCCTGAGCGAGGGCATCGTAGTCTAACGAGAGTTCCCATGGTCCAAAGTGCAGCCGCCACCGTCGCTGAGTACCTCGACGAGCTGCCCCCCGAGCGCCGCGCGGTGATCGCGGCGGTCCGGAAGGTCATCCGGCACAACTTGCCGAAGGGGTATCAGGAAGTCATGAACTGGGGGGCAATCACCTACGAACTCCCGCTGAAGCGCTACCCGGACACCTACAATGGCCAGCCGCTCTGCTACGCCGCCCTGGCCGCGCAGAAGCATCACTTCGCCTTGTACCTGATGACGGTCTACGGCGACAAGAAGCTGGAGCAGGAGCTCCGTGACGCCTTCAAGAAGGCCGGCAAGAAGCTGGACATGGGGAAGTCGTGCGTGCGCTTCAGGTCGGTGGATCAGCTCCCGCTGGACGCGATCGGGCGGATCATCGCGGCCGTACCGCCCGACAAGTACATCGCCGCGTACGAGAAGCGCCGGGGGCGGTAGGGCGTGGCGCGGCCGGGGCCGAGCCGGCACGCTTCGAACTCAGAACGACCCGGCGCCGAACTCCAGGACGTACGTAAACTTGTTAATGTCGAATGCCCCCGTGTTCTTGATGCCGGCACGGAGCCCCCAGTAGGGCGTGAGCGCGCCGAGGAACTTGGCCGGCGAGTGCAGGACGTTCACCCGGAACTTGAATCCGGTCTCGAGTACGAAGGCCGCTTCCTGGTGCCAGGTGCCCGTGGAATCCTGTTCATCGTCCCACTCCACCCCCGCCGCGAGGTAGGTATCCAGCCAGCGGGAGGCTGAAGGGGTGTACATGGCCATCCAGCCGAAATCCCGCCACTCCTCATCCTTGAAGTACATCCGCTGGACGATGTAACCGCCGGTGAGTGGGTCCTCCAGGTGCTTGATGATGAAGAACGGGAACACGAACGAGAAGCCCGGCTGACCGTCGTACCGGTACGCGATCGACAGCGACTTGAGCGCCGCACCCTCGTCGACGAAGCTGCGCCATTCCTTCGCCGAATTCGCCCGCACCACCTCGGGGGGATCGATGACGACGTGGCCCTTCACGATGTGCTGAAGGGCATGGTCATCGCCCGCGATCGCCATGCCCGGAAATGGCCGGAGCTGGTAGACCGCGAGCCGCTCCCGCCGGACCTTCTTCTCGAGCGCGGGACGGAGCGGGCTGTCCTCAGGAAGCGGCGGGAGCACGCGGAACTCCGGCCGCCGGGTCTTCGTCATCCACTGCTGATAACCTCCGGTGAAGAGCGTGCCGGTGCTGATGACGTCCCGGACTCCCCAGGCGTCGTTGATCCTTCGGTTCACGTCGTACCCGTTGGTGAACACGCCGTCGCCGTTCTTGTCGGTCGCGAGTGCGTGCTTGCCCTCCTCGACCAGGAGGTGCATCGGGAACTTGGTGTACTTGTCGGTCTCGAGGACGTTCCAGAACCAGACCAGCCCGTGGGCCTTGCCCGTTGTCCGGGTCACGTACACGACCCGCTCCCCGGGATCGCACCCCTTGAAGCCATAGCGCTCGAGCTGGTCCCCGCGCAGGACGACGGCCCGGAATTCGACCGGCTCGATGTCATGCGGGTGCGCTCCCAGGCCCAGCTCCTCTCGAAAGTAGGCCAGGAAGGAAAGCTCGAACCCGGCGGTCTCGTCGAGATCGAGAACCGGATCAGCAGGATCGCTCCGATCCACCGGGTCCTGCTTGCTGTCGGGCCGCCGGAGCACGACGTTGAACTGCCAGTACACAACTGGAGCCGTCGCGTGCGAGTCGGCCGGAAAGGCCTCCGGCGCCTTGATGTCCGGTCCCTCTGCGCCATAGAGGCTCGGCTCGTCCGGAGAAAACCAGAAGACCGGCGCGAGATACGGAGCGAGCCGCGCCAGCGGTATGTGAGCGGCCCGGCCGTGCCAGACGACGCCCGGAACCGTATCGAGCAGGCACTGTGCGCGGGCCTGGCTCGCGCCCCATTCAGCAAGCGCCACGGACGATAGCAGGACAAGACCGACGACGCGGACTGCGGTCATGGCTCATCACCAGGTTGGGGGGCGCCGGGAGTCCGAGTTCGATACCGTGTTCGCTGGAAGGACAGAACTGAAGCGAAGCGGCAAGTGTATCCCGCGCGAGTCCGGAAGTCCAACGGCGCGAAGGAAGGCCAGTCGGGGGTATCAGGGAAAGCGTCCGCCGGTGGAGGTGGCAATTGGAGATCTGGTCAGGAGGGCAGACCGGAGTGGACCGGGCCGCACTCGACGCCGCGCTCGACCGTGGTTTCCCGATCGGCGGATGGATCCCCAAGGGACGTCTCGCCGAGGACGGCGTCGTGCCGCTCAAATACGCGACGCTCCGGGAAGCCGGGACGCCGGACTACGGCGAGCGCACGCGACTCAATGTCCGGGACACGGATGCGACGCTGCTGTTATCGTGGGGTGAGCCGCACGGCGGAACGCGCGAAACGTCGGACGTGGCCCGCGAACTCGGGCGCCGGATGCTGACAATCGACCTCGCCACGGCCGATCCGGCGACGGCCGCCGCGCAGCTTCGTTCCTGGCTCGGATCGCTCGGTCCCGTCCGCCGGCTCAACGTGGCAGGGCCCAGGGCCAGCCAGGCCCCCCTGGCGTACGATCGCGCGAGGGAGATGCTGCGATTCGCGTTCGACACGCTCGGGGGCGCGAATCAGCGAGCCGGAGAGCCGACTCGCTGACCCGCTGACTCCGACTGACTACGACTGACTACGACTCCTTCGCCTTCGCCTCTCCGCGGTCGACCTCGACCGTGACCGCCTCGGCCAGCCTGACCCGCAGTCGTTGACCGGCCGGCAGGACGATATCGTCGCCGTCCGTGGCCACCGCCACGCCGGTGCCGAGCACCGCACCAACCGCAGCACCCCGGACTGGGTGCCCCGTCAGTGCACCGATGACGCCGCCGACCACGGCGCCGCCGCCGACTTCCGCGGCGCTCTCGCCGAGATCGCTCTTCCCGCGGACCCGGAACGGATCCGCCCTGATCGGGTAATCGTTGCCCGAGACCTCCATCTCCGTGAAGCGAAGCGTCAGCTCGGGTGCCCCGGCGATCCGGCCACCGTCCTTCGAATGCGTGACCTCGCCCCGGATGGTCGCACCTTCCGGCACGATGTGCCCATCCTTGAGTCGGATCGGATCAACTGTCGTGAGCTCGATCCGCTGGCCCACGTCGCTGGACTTCGTTGACACCGTCTGATCCAGCGCCGCGATCATCCGGGTCCCCGCCGGGATGGTGAGCTCGACCTTGCCGGTGCCCGTCATGACTGCAGCGACCACGACGCCGACCGCCGCAACCGACAACGCGGTCAGAAGCAGTCGCGAGCGCGCAAAGCGGTTCGTCGTAGGCATGATGCGTCCCTCCCTGGGGGCAGTCCCCGTGACGCCCTCCGAAACGAGGACGCCCGCCGCGCCAGGATGGTCACACCTCGAGGCGTCGATGGACCACTAACGGTTCTTGTTTCAAAGACTTACGCCGCCTCGTCCGCCCCACGGAGCGCAGGCTCGAATTGATACGAATGGCCGATATTGCCACAGCCCTGCCTGCTTCGCACCTTTCCGATCATTCGGCCACACGCCTGGCCCCACATGGGGAGGAAGTCCATGGTCTCCATCCGAAAGGCCCCGTTGATCGGGTGCCTCGTGTTTCTGGCGGCTGCGCCCGCCGCCGGCCAGGTGGGCATCGCGCCCGAGGATGGATTGCGCGTGGCCGAAGCGATTCGCCTGGCAGAGCAGATTCAGGAGCGGGTCTGGCCGGGATGGTCCGCTGCGCCCTTTGAGCTGCTCCTGGTCACGGCTGATCATGAGTTTCTCTTCGGGGCCAAGGTGCCTCCGTCCGGGTGGACGCCGGCGGACTCGGTCGCCCGGTTGTCCGGGCGTGTCTGGCAGCGCCCGCGGGTGTTTTCTCCCGCCTTCCTCGCGACTTTCCCCGCCTTCGGGAGGTCCCCGGTCATCATCATCGGCCGCGCTGAGGCCACGGAGAAGACCTCCACCGCATGGGTCCTGACCGTGATGCACGAGCACTTCCATCAACTCCAGATGTCGCGACCTGGTTACTTCGACGCCGTCAACGCGTTGGATCTCTCCAGGGGAGACACGTCCGGGATGTGGATGCTCAACTACGCCTTCCCGTACGACTCCGTCCCGGTAGCCCGCGCGATGGCGGCGCTTGCACTGGAGCTTGCGGACGCCGTCGAGCAACCGTCCGCTGCCCGGCGCGAGGCGTTCTGGCGGGACTATCGTCATTTCCTCGACAGCCTTGGCGAAACCGATCGGCGATACCTTCGATTGCAGCTGTGGCAGGAGGGAGTCGCACGTTACGTCGAGCTCCGGGCGGCGGAAATCGCCGCGCGGGAGTTTGTGCCGAGCCGGGAATTCTCCGCCTTACAGGACTACGAGGCGTTCGGGATCCTGGCACAACGCCTCCGGGATGGCATCCTCTCCGAATTGCGCGCCGCCAACCTGCCGGTCCAGCGGCGCGTCCTGTTCTACCCGTTTGGCGCCGGCCTGGCCCTGCTGCTCGATCAGTCGGGTGCAAGGTGGAATTCTGCTTATTTCGATTGGACCTTCCTCGCGGGAGCAGGGTCTTCGGGTCCCTGAAAGCTTGACACCATGAGGATCGGCATCCTTGGCACGGGGGATGTGGGCCGAGCGCTCGGCACCGGCTTCATCTCGCGCGGCCACCAGGCCCGGCTGGGCGGCCGTGACGCGAAGAATGAAAAGGCACACGCCTGGGCGGCGAAAAACGGTTCGAATGCATCTGCCGGCAGTTTCCGCGACGCGGCGGAATTCGGAGAGCTTGTCGTCCTCGCGACACTCTGGACCGGAACGGAAAATGCCATCCGGCCCGCCTCGCCCTCGGGCACACCGATTCCGGTGGTGAGCAGGTCCAGCGCTGGCTGCCGGGCGCGCGAGTCGTCAAGGCGTTCAACATCGTCGGCAATGCCCACATGGTGGATCCCGACTTCCCCGGCGGCCCGCCCGACATGTTCATCTGCGGCGATGACCCGGAGGCGAACGCAACGGTCGCCGGGATTTGCGGCCCGTTCGGCTGGCCCACGATCGACATCGGCGGTCTGTCCGGTGCCCGTGTGCTCGAGCCCATGTGCATCCTCTGGGTGATTTACGGCGTCCGCGCCGGCACCTGGAACCACGCTTTCAAATTGCTCAGGAAATAGGAGAACCCGATCCCGATGCGGACTGTCTTACCCTACTCTCGGACGATCGCGGCGTCCCTCAGCGTCCTCGTATCAGTCGCCTGCGGAGCCAGCCAGCCATGGGAGCTCACCCCACGGCCCGCCCGGGATCTGCCGGAGCAGTTCGTAATCGACACGTCGGTGATCCCGGTTCCGCTCTCACCTGATGGCGGTTGCGTCACGCGGATGCTGGATCCGCGTAACGGCACGCGCCTGACTCTCGTCCGTTCGACCCGCCGCACGGCGAGCCCGGAATTCCTCGGCGACTACACCGTGGACCCGGTGGGACGGTACGGCGTGAGTTCAGGGTCTCTGCTCCGCGTGGACTGCACGACAGGACGAGCGATGGGAATCGTATGAGTTACGTGGACCGGAATCTCCTCCCGGACGAAGCGGTCACCTATCGCACGCGGCTCCATTGGAAGGTGTTCGCCATTCCCGCGCTGATCGTCGTCTTCCTCCTCGCGCCGTCGGCGTTCCTCGCCCTGGCCTCCGGGGCGCCGGGGCTGGCGCTCATCCCGGCCGGAATGGCGCTCGCGGTGCTCGGGGTCGCGGACATTCAGCGGCGAAGCTCGGAGTTCGCCGTGACCACCCGTCGAGTCGTCATCAAGCTCGGTGTGTTCAACACCCGTTCGATCGAGCTGCTGCTGGCGAAAATTGAGGGCATCGAGGTGACCCAGACCCTCCCCGGCCGGGTGTTAGGGTACGGGCAGATCATCGTGACCGGGAGCGGCGGCACCAGGGAGACGTTCGCGGGCATCCAATCGCCGCTCAGGTTCCGCCAGGCGGTGCAGGCGGCGGCGGACCGGAAACGGGACTGAGGACTCCAGGTGCCGAGGCATTCGATTCAGGTCAATCGCGCGCCAGTCCTGACGCTCTGGGCCGCCGTGGTCGCCGAACGGCTGGGCCACCCTCGGGAGACTGCGCTCACGCTGGGGAAGGCGGTGGCCGGCCTCAACGCCCAGTCGAAAGGGCGGCGGCTTCACATCTTCGAGGCACCGGTGCCTGCGAAGGGGAAGAAGAAGCCGCCCGCGCGGGCTCCGGCGGAGGCGATCCCGCTGTTGGGGCGGTCGGTGCCGGTCGTAAAGACGCGGGACGGCGTACGTGCCCGCGAGAAGGATCACGCGATGGACCCCGATTCGGTCGAGCGCTACCTCGCCCAGAAGTTCGGGGATGCGCTGGCCGACGTACGCGCAGCGATGCAGGCGCTCGCCCGGGCGTACCCGCCTTCCCGCCTCGACGAGGTCGGCTTCGCGCTCTACGAGGCGTTCCGCCCCGGCATTCCCGAGGGGCGGAGAGGGTGGGGTGCCAAGGGCACGCTGAATCTCGACGCCATCCGCGCGCTCGTGAAGGAGGAATGAGCGAGGCTCGGCTGGCGCTACACGGGCAATCCGGCCACTGTTCCAATGCCGGCAGCGCTGGACTGCCCCACACCGGAGGGCCACATGGCCAAGTGTGAACACTGCGGCAACGACTACTACCTGTCGTTTCAGGTTGTCGCGGCCGGACGGACCCATACCTTCGACAGTTTCGAGTGCGCAATCCACACACTCGCGCCGGTCTGCGATCATTGCGGGTGCAGAATCATCGGGCACGGCATCGAGGCCAACGAGACGTTCTATTGCTGTGCCCACTGCGCGCGGGAAGCCGGGGTGACGGCGGTCGTCGACCACGCGTGACCTCGCTCCGGGCCGCCGAGGCGATCAGCGACATGCACCCCGCCGTCACCGCCCCCGCCGCCATGCTCCGCCTCAACACCGAGCTCTACCTCAATTGCCTGGCGGGAGTCGGTGAGGCCGAGGCGGCGCGGCGTGTCACGCCCGACACCAACAGCATGGCCTTCGTCGCCGCGCACCTGGTGGATGGGCGGCACTTCCTCACGGAGTATCTCGGCGCGCCGTTGCCGAATCCCCTGGCGCAGCAGCTGCAGGGCGCGAAGCGCGAGGACGACCTGGCCGCCCTGCCTGCCGTGACGGAGCTGCTCGCCACGTGGGAGGCGGTCTCCGCCCACCTCGCCGTCACGGTCGAGCGGCTGGACACCGGGCAGCTCTCGATGGAGCGCAGGCCGTTCCCCGGTTCCGACCGCACCATCCTCGGCGGCATCGCCTTCCTGACTCAGCACGAGTCCTTCCACATCGGGCAACTCGCGCTTATCCGCCGCCAACTCGGCCTCCCCGAGATGAGTTACGAGCTCCGCCCGCGCGAACCCGGCAGGAGAGGCGCGTGAGGCAGCTCGCGAGGGAATCGGGCCTTCTGGTGGCCTCGCTGTGGTGCATCGCCTGCGGCAGGCAGGGCTCCGTCGCGGCAGGGGCAAGCCTCGAGCCCCCGCCGGCACCCGCGACGCAGCCGGCCACCGGTCGTTTCCTGGCGGAGTACGGCCCCGCCGATCCGGAGTTTGCAGACTTCCGGGCCGGTCTCATCGCCAATCGCTTCCTCGACACGATCGCCGGACGCCTGAACGACTCGCTGGTCGTCGCCTCGGATATCACGCTGCGAACGGCACACTGCGCCGATGCGAACGCCTCATACGAACCGGCAACCCACACGGTCACACTGTGTTACGAACTCTTCAGGTTCCTCTCGGAGCGATTCAGCGGGGAGGAGGGCGGCGGGTTTCTCGTCACCGGCACTGTGGTATTCGCCCTGATGCACGAGCTCGGGCACGCACTGGTGGACGTGCTCGACATTCCGATCACAGGGCGGGAAGAGGACGCCGCCGACCAGCTTGCGACCTACCTGCTGCTCAATCAGGGCGCGACCGGCGACACCCTCGCGTTCGGGGCGGTGGGGTGGTTTGCCACCCACGCCGCCGCGTCGCGGCTCAGCCGTTTCGCCTTCGCGGATACCCACGGGCTGGACATCCAGCGGGTATACAACATTGTCTGCTGGATCTACGGCCGGGATCCGGCCCGCTACCCCCGCATCGTCACCGAGGACTGGCTCCCCGAGGAGCGCCGGGCGGGCTGCCCCGCGGAATACCGCCGCTTCAGCTCGAGCTGGAAGCGGCTGCTCGCGCCCCACCGCCGGCTGGCCTGAACTGCCTCGGAATAATCCCGCAACCCACTTGCGCGCCTTCACTTCGACTCGCAGGTTGGCTTCTGAACCCCGCGGAGGGACGGCCCATGCGCAGCATTCCGGTGGCGTGCTCGCTCCTGCTGATGGCCCAGGCGGTCGCGGCACAGACCTCCGCCTTCTCCACTACGCTGGCCGACTGGCAACGCGACAAGGGCAACGTCCTGGCGTATGTCGCGGCGATGCCCGACTCCGCGATGACCTACCGGCCGACCCCCGGCGTGCGGACGTTCGCCGAGCAGATCGAGCATGTCGTGATTTCGAATGTCGAGATCGCCGCGATGGCGCTGCTGGGAGAAAAAGAGGCGCCGGCCCTCGGTGACAGGGCGAAGTTCCTGCGGGACAAGGCCGCCCTCCAGGCCTACGCCACGGCCGCCTATGACTACGTCCTCTCCGCAATGCAGCGCGCCAGTCCGGAACAATGGCAGCGGCGGAGCCCCATGTACGGCCAACCCCCGGAACTTCCGGCCCGGTGGCTGGACCTCGCCCACGAGCATTCGGCGTGGACCCTCGGCCAGGTGGTGCCCTACCTGCGGCTTAACGGGGTGACCCCGCCGGCGTATTCGATTCCGTTTTGAGGATGGGCAGAGGGGCAGATGGGCAGCCGAAGTCGCTGACCGACTGACCGCCTGTCATTTCAACCGTTAGGACACCATGGACATCGATACCGACGTCCGAATGATGGTCTCCCGCTGGATCGTGGAGACAACGCGGGCACCGAGCATCGCGCAGGTCGCGGCGCGCACCGGCCACGGCGCCGACGGGGTCCGCGAGAGCTACCGGCGGCTGCAGGAGAAGCGACTGCTCGTCGTCGAATCCGACGGCGAGACCATCCGGATGGCCCCGCCCTTCTCCGCGGTGCCGACCCAGCACCGCGTCCACGTCGGCCCGCGCGAGTATTTCGCGAACTGCGCCTGGGATGCGCTCGGCATCCCCGCCGCGCTCGGCAGGAAGGCGACCGTGCATTCGCGTTGCGAGCAGAGTTTCGCGCCGCTCACGATCGAGGTGGACGAGAAAGGGCCCGGGCCGATTCCCTGCGTCGTTCACTTCGCCGTGCCGGCCGCGCGGTGGTGGGAGGACATCGTCTTCACCTGAAGCACGATGCTTTTCTTCCGGTCGGAAGAACTCGTGAAGGAATGGTGCCGCGAACGCGGTTTGCCCCAGCGGCCGCTGGTGACGCTCGATCAGCTCTGGCAGCTCGCCGAGGCCTGGTACAAGAACCGGCTCACGCCGGAGGCCAGGCGGCCGATGGGTGACGACATGCGTGCGATCTTTAGGCGGGTCGGGCTCGTGGGCCCCTTCTGGGATCCCGAAGTGAGAGACGGCTGATGCGGCTTCGATCGGCCATCGGGATGGAAGCTCTTGCGCGCGAATTGGGAAAAGGGGAGGGCTGCTGAATGAAACCCGCTACTACCATGACGATGTTTCTCCTCGTGATCGTTGCCGCCGTCCACCTGCTCCGGCTGCTGCTCGGGATTCCGGTGACGGTCGGCGGGGAACCGGTGCCGATGTGGGTCAGCATCATCGGCAGCGTCGTGCCCGCGGGGCTCGCGTTCGGCCTCCGGCGCGAGCATCGCCCCGCATAGGCTGCGATTCGAGGATGGAGGTGCCCCGAACGGGGGCGAAGGAGTTCCGGCATCTGCTGGTTCAGCGGCAGGAGCTGTGCCTGCAGCTGCTGGACGCGCCCGAGCAACACGGGAACTAGCCCGGCGTAGTGCGTGACGCATCGATCAAAGGAGGACGCGATGTCGAAAGCAATGGCTGTACTCGGCGCGCTGGTCCTGGCCGCGGCACCGGCCGCAGCGCAGGAAGCGGCGAAGACGCCCACACCGGCGGACGGCTACACGGTGCACGTCACCGCGCCGCACGTGGTCGCCGGCAAGGAAATGGGTCCATACCATCACTATTGCAAGGTGCTTTCCCCGGAGCCCGTGATCCAATGCCTGGTGTATGCGTCCAACGACGCGAACGCCAGGCTGGAACAGATCGAGTACATCGTCGCCAAGTCCATCACGCGGACCGGTGCGGTGAAGCTCGCGGACTGGAACCGGAACTGGCACGATCACAAGCAGGAAATCGCCACGGGCCGCGTGCAGGTGCACGACCTCCCGCCCGACAAGGCCAAGGAGGTTGCGGACCTGGTCGCCACGACCGATGGGATCATCTTCCACCTCTGGTCGCCGGACGACAAGGTGCCGGACGGGAAGGTCATCATCGCCCAGTCGGTGGGTCACGTGAACCTGGCGGATACGGAGTTCAAGAAGGGCGCGACGATGCCATGACATGCCGGACTCCTGTGCCACGCCGCTCCCGCGCGCTGATCGCGGGACTCGGCCTGATTGCGCTCGGCTGTGGTCGCGAGCCTGCGACCGAGACGGTCGTTTTCGTGGATGCGATCGACTCGCTGGGGAGTATCCTCACACGGGACGGCGTGGCATGGGACCCTGAAGTGTCGCATGACGGCCATGGCGCCATCCGGATCGAGGCCACCAAGCCGGCCACTGTCCGGCTCGCGGAAGTCCACCCCGCGAACGCTGAGCATGTCATGCTCACCTATCGGGCGCACCTCCGCACCGAGGGGCTCGACGGCCAGGCATATCTGGAAATGTGGTGCAGCATACCAGGCAAAGGGGAATTCTTCTCCCGCGCGCTGCAGGCGCCGGTGACTGGGACCACCGGCTGGGTGACACAGGAAACGCCGTTCTTCCTCGAAAAAGGCCAGCGTGCCCAGGTGGTCAAGCTGAATGTGGTCGTCGCAGGAATCGGCACGGTGTGGGTGGACGAAATCGCGCTCGCACAGACCGGCAGGTAGCCAGCGGAAAGTCTGCAACGGATTGGATGGGATCCTCATCACGGTCACACTCCTCGCCCCTGAGGTCGCCGCCTACCTCGACCAGCTGGTGCCCCCCAGGCACCCCATCCTTGCCGCAATGGAGGCGGAAGCGGCCATATCGGGCTTCCCCATCATCGGCCCCGCCACTGGTCATCTCTGTTATCTGCTGACCAGGATTTCGGGCGCCCGTCACGTGTTCGAGCTGGGGTCCGGCTTCGGTTACTCCACGGCCTGGTTCGCGCGGGGCGTCAAGGACAACGGCGGCGGCACCGTGCATCACGTCGTCTGGGACAAGAACCTGTCACACCAGGCCAGAGCACACCTGAGGGCGCTCGGCCTCGAGGACGTCGTCGAATTCCACGTCGGAGAGGCAGTGGCGGCACTGCAAAGTTCCAACGAGGAGTTTGACCTGGTCTTCAACGACATCGACAAGCAGGATTATCCCGCCGCGCTCGGAGTCATCACGGCCCGGATCCGGCCCGGCGGTCTCCTGATCGCCGACAACCTGCTCTGGGGCGGGCGGATCTTCGATCCAGGAGACCAGTCGCCGGAGACTTCGGGCATCCGCGAATTCACCCGCCTCGTCGAGGGGGATCCCCGATGGGTCTCGTCTGTGGTTCCGATCCGCGACGGGGTGCTGGTCGCGTGGCGGGCGGGCTGACACCCAACCTTCGGCCAGCCTCGCCGGGTGACGAGCCGTTCCTCCTCGCCCTGACGGCCCGGCTCGCGGCGTTCCCGGTGCCCGCGTGGCGCACGCGGGAGGAGATCGCTGCCGCCGATCACGCCATCCTGCTCGAAGCCCTCCATCACCCGGCTCCCGAGACCCTGATCCTGGTGGCCGAATTGCCCGCGGGAATCCCGGCGGGCTATGTCTTCGTATCGACGAAGCGCGACTACTTCACCGGCGGCCCGCATGCGCACGTCGAGGTGCTGGCCGTGACGGAGGCCGCGGAGGGACGTGGCGTGGCGCGCGCCCTCATGACCGCCGCCGAGGAGTGGGCCCGGGGCCGTGGAGACGACGCGATCACCCTCAACGTCTTCGACCGGAACGCCGCGGCGCGCGCGCTGTACGACCGGCTGGGATACCAGCCGGAGACGGTGCATTATCGAAAGGGCCTCCGCCCTGCACCCGAATTTTCACCTCCTGGGGAGTGATCATGGATACGACGATGGTGGTCCTGCGGCTGGTTCACATTTTCGCTGGGGTCTTCTGGGCCGGCACGATGATCTTCGTCGCCGTGCTGCTCGAGCCGAGCATTCGGGAAAACGGCCCCGACGGCGGCAAGGTGCAGGCGTCGCTCATGCGCCGCGGCCTGCTCACCATCATGCCCATCGTCGCCATTCTGGTCATCCTCTCGGGCATCGAGCTTGTGCGCCGGGTCTCCGGCGGCTTCTCCGCCGAATGGTTCGCGAGCCCGACGGGGCGGGCACTCTCGCTGGGCATGGCGAGCGCAATCGTCGCGTTCCTGTTCGGCATGCTCTTCATGCGGCCCGCGGCCACGAAGGTTGCCGCCCTGGGCCAGGCCGCGGCGCAGCTTCCAGCGGGTGCCGAGAAGGAGAGCGCGATGGCCCGGATCGAGGCGCTCCGCGGGCGTATGAGGCTGGGCGGACGCATCGTCGCCTCGCTCCTCGCGCTCACCGTCGTGACGATGGCGGTCGCGCGGTATCTCCAATAGCCGGTGCGATGAATCTCCGCGCCCAGCAGGCGGACATCACGACGCTCACGGTGGATGCAATCGTGAACGCGGCGAACGAGGCGCTGGCCCCGGGCGGCGGCGTGTGCGGTGCGATCCATCGCGCTGCGGGTCCGGAGTTGGCCGCCGCCTGCGCGCGCATCGGCCACTGCCTGACGGGCGAGGCGAGGATCACCCCCGGGTTCAGGCTCCCCGCGCGGTACGTGATCCATGCGGTGGGGCCGGTCTGGCGCGGAGGAACGGCGGGTGAAGCGGCGCTCCTCGCGAGCGCCTATCGGGCCTCGCTCGGGCTCGCGAACGAGCACGGCCTCGGCAGCATCGCCTTCCCCGCGATCAGCACCGGCATCTACGGCTACCCGCTCGAAGCCGCGACGGAAGTCGCGGTCGCCACGGTCCGGGAGGTGCTGGCGGCCGGTTCGACGGTGGACGACGTCGTTTTCGCCTGTTTCAGCAACCACGCGTTAGAGGCCTGCCGCCGGGTCCTGGCCGGTACAGATCCTGCACCCTGAAATGGTCCTGAGCCGCGGGCATGGACTCCCGCCGGGCGACCCTGCCTGAAGCGGGGCGCGGAGTCGCGGAATACGGTGTCGGGTGGGTATTTTGAGGGCGCGGCGTACCGCACGCCCAATCCACAACGCAAGGGCCATAGAGTGAATCAAATTCAGGCACCATCCGGAGAGGCAGACATCGCCGCTCCTGCTCATAAGTCCGCCTCCTGGAGCGCCCGGCTGGCACCGTTCCGGGAGCCCGACACCAGGCGGAGCGTCTGGCAGCTCGCGAGCACCGCGGGTCTGTTCGCCATCAATTGGGCGCTGATGTACTTCGCGCTGGACCTCGGTTACTGGGTCACCCTCCTGCTGGCCGTACCCGCGGCCTTCCTCCAGGTCCGGCTCTTCATTTTTCAGCACGACTGCGGTCACGGCGCCTTCTTCAAGTCCTCGCGCGCGGCCGACGCGGTGGGATCCGTGCTCGGAGTCCTGACACTGACGCCGTATCACTACTGGAAGCGCACCCACGCGATGCACCACGCCACCTCGGGCAACCTCGAGCATCGCGGCTTCGGCGATATCGACACGCTCACCGTGGATGAATACCTCCGCCTCTCGCGCTGGGGCCGGTTCAAGTACCGGATGTACCGCCATCCCCTGACCCTCTTCGTGTTCGGTCCCGCACTGCATTTCCTCATCAAGCACCGCCTGCCGACGATCGTGCCAAGCAATTGGAGCCGGGAGCGGCGGAGCATTCTGTGGACGAACGTCGGGCTGGCCGCCTTCATCACGACGATGGCGTACGTGGTCGGCCTCAAGGCATTCCTGCTGGTGCACCTGCCGCTGGCCCTGATCGCCTGCTCGGTCGGCGTCTGGCTGTTCTACGTCCAGCATCAGTTCGAGCCCACCTACTGGGAGCACGACGAGGGGTGGAAGTTCGATGCCGCCGCGCTCGAGGGCAGTTCCTACTACGCCCTGCCGCGCGTGCTCCAGTGGTTCACCGGCAACATCGGGCTGCATCACGTGCACCACCTCAACTCGCGGATCCCGAACTACCGGCTGCAGAAGGTGTACGAGACGTTTCCCGAGCTGCAGCGCGTGACCCGCCTCACGCTGTGGCAGAGCATCCGCTGTGTTCCGCTCGCCCTGTGGGACGAGCGCGCGCGCCGGCTGGTGCCGTTCCCGCGCGGCAGGGCGCGCGCTGCCGGCGCCGCGTGAGCCTCTACGACGTCGAGGTCAGGACGATCGACGGAACGACGCAGACGCTCGCTCCCTGGCGCGGTCAGGTGCTGCTCATCGTCAACGTCGCGAGTGAATGCGGTTTCACCCCGCAGTACGCCGGGCTGGAAGCGCTCTACCGCGCGCATCGCGATCAGGGGTTCGCCGTGCTCGGGTTTCCGTGCGACCAGTTCGGCCATCAGGAGCCCGGCACGGAGGGCGAGATCAAGTCGTTCTGTGAGTTGAACTACGGGGTGACGTTTCCGCTCTTCGCCAAGATCGACGTCAACGGCGACAACGCGCATCCGCTCTATCGGCACCTCAAGGCGGCGCGGAAGGGCCTGCTGGGCAGCGCGATCAAATGGAACTTCACGAAGTTCCTGGTCGGGCGGGACGGCTCCGTCCTCCGCCGCTACGCCCCGGCGGACACTCCGCAAAAGATCGAGAAGGACCTCGAGCCTCTGCTCGCCCCGGCCTGAGCATCTCCGCACCCCGAACCCAGCCACGATGCCTGATCTCGCCAGCGGACTCGTCTACTACGTCGTGTTCCTCTTTTCCGTGACCATGCACGAGGCGGCCCACGCGTGGGCCGCCATGCGCGGCGGCGACCTGACGGCCTACCACGGCGGCCAGGTGAGCCTGAATCCCCTGCCGCACATCCGCCGCGAGCCGATCGGTATGGTGGTCCTGCCGATCATCGGCGTGCTCCTGTCGGGGTGGCCGCTCGGATTCGCCAGCGCGCCATACGATCCGACCTGGGCCCGCCGGCATCCCCGGCGTGCCGCCTGGATGGCGCTCGCGGGCCCCGGGGCGAATCTCGTGCTCGTGGTGCTCGCGTTTCTCATCATCCGGAGCGGGGCGGCGGCCGGGATCTTCTACGCGCCGCAATCCGTCAGCTTCGACCACCTCGCGGGCACCGACGGAGGCGGGCTCTGGCCGGCAGTCGCGTTCATGGTGAGCGTGGTCTTCTCGCTCAATCTCCTGCTCGCGGTGCTGAACCTGATTCCGCTGCCGCCGCTCGACGGGAGCGCGGCCATCCCGCTCTTTCTCAGTCCCGCTGCGACCGTCCGCTACCAGGACTTCCTCTTTGCCAACCGGGGCCTTGGCCTGTTCGGGATCTTCGTGGCCTGGAGACTGTTCGACAAGTTGTTCGATCCGGTCTTCGGGCTGGCGATCAACCTGCTGTTCCCGGGTGTGACCTACAGCTAGCCACAGAGGAACGGGCCCCGATGTTCGATCCCGGCCACCCATCCACCGGCTCCGAGTTGCGCGAGGCGCTAGGCCGGTTGCTGGCCGAGGGCCACGCGTACCTCGTCACCCTGGCTACCGACGAGTTCTTCCGGCCGCAGGGGGAGCATTGGTCGCCGGCGGATCACGTGCGGCACCTGCGTAAGTCGTCCACCCCGCTCGTCGCCGCGCTTCGACTTCCCCGGGTCCTGCTCCGGATTCGCTTCGGCACCCACGACGGGCCTTCGCGCCCCTACGACGCCATCAAGTCATCCTACCTCGCGAAACTCGCCGCCGGTGGCCAGGCCGGCCGCTTCGCGCCCGCGCCCGAAGCGGCCCCGCCCGATCCCTTGGAGAGACGGAACGAGATTCTTGCCGGCTGGAGCGCCGCCACGGTGGGCCTCACGAACGCCGCCCGGGCGTGGGACGAGGCGGCGCTCGATCGCGGCCAGCTGCCGCATCCCCTCCTCGGCACTCTCACGATTCGCGAGATGCTGGCGTTCACCGTATATCATACGGAGCACCACCTCAGGCGCGTCGCCGAACGGGTCACGTCGCGCTGATCGAGGAGCCCGGGCCACTCACCGAGGCCGCACCGTGCGCGATACCAGGCCGACGACGAATGATGGCGGTGATCCGGTCGCTCCCCGGGCAGTCCGGCTGGTGGTGCCTGCCACGGTCACGACCGAAGGACAGGGCGTCGTCGTCCATCGCCCCTTTCCCGGCAAAGGCCATCCCGATGCCGATCCGTTCCTCCTCCTGGATCATCTCGGGCCTGTGTCGGTTGAGCCGGGTCGAAGCGGCGGCTTTCCCGACCATCCCCACGCCGGCTTCGAGGTCGTCAGCTACGTGCTGCAGGGCGGGTTGGAGCACCGGGATTCCCGCGGGAACCACGGCATCCTGGGGCCAGGAGACGTTCAATGGATGACGACGGGGGCCGGCCTCGTGCACTCGGAGATGCCCGCGGGCGCGCTCGCCGAGCAGGGAGGCGTGCTCGAGGCAGTCCAGCTCTGGGTCAACCTGCCCGCTCGGGAAAAACGGTCGGAACCCGGCTACGGAGACATTCGCGGCCACACGATCCCGGTCGCCACCGCGCCCGACGGCCGCGCGAGCGCCCGGGTGATCTCCGGCGAGTCGCACGGCGTGCGTCACACGCTGGGTCTCCGCACCTCGATCACCTACCTCCATTGGACCATCGAGCCGGGCGCCCGGGTCGTGCAGCCACTGCCCGATGGGACGGTGGCCATGGCCTATGTTCTGGGAGGAGCGGGAGACTTCGGACCCCACGGGATTCGGGGCGGGGTTGACTCGCTCGTTCTGTTCGCCGGCGACCGCGGTCCTGTCCTCCTCGAGGCCGCGGGCGGGACGGATGCCCTGAGCGTGCTGGTGCTTGCGGGCGTGCCGCTTCGAGAGCCGGTGGCGCGCTATGGTCCGTTCGTGATGAACACGATGGACGAGATCAAGCAGCTGATCACGGCGTACCGCGGTGGGGCCCTGTAGCGGATGGAGCGCGGACGCGGGGCGCTTCACGTGGCCGGACTGGCCGGCTTTGCGCTGGTCGCGTTCGCCGCCAATTCGATTCTCGCCCGGCTCGCTCTCCGCGGGCTGGCCATCGATGCCGCGTCCTACTCCACGGTGCGGCTCGCCTCCGGCGCTGTGATGCTGGGACTCCTCGCGCGAGCGGGCGCCCCGGCCAATGCGGTGCCCCGCACGGGCGGTGACTGGCGCTCGGCCCTGGCCCTCTTCGCGTATGCGGTCCCCTTCGCGTTCGCGTACCTCCAACTCCCGGCCGGCACGGGCGCGTTGCTCCTCTTCGGCAGCGTGCAGGCGACGATGATTCTCACCGGACTCTTCTCCGGAGAACGGCCGGGCCGTCGCGAGTGGGCCGGCCTCCTGCTCGCAGTGGCAGGCCTCGTGTACCTCATCGCGCCGGGCATCGGCGCCTCCCCGATCGGGGCCAGCGCCCTGATGGCCGTGGCCGGCGTGGCCTGGGGCATCTACTCGCTCCGGGGACGCCGGAGCAACGCGCCGCTCCGGGACACCGCCGGGAACTTCCTTCGCTCGCTCGCGTTCGTTCCGATCCTGGTCATCGCCCTCCTGCCATCCCTGCGCCTCTCGGGCGCGCCGCCGTTCCGAGTGTCCGCCCCCGGCCTCGTCCTTGCGATTGCCTCCGGAGCACTCGCCTCGGGTGTCGGTTACGCGGCGTGGTACGCGGTTCTGCCACGGCTCACCGCCGTTCGGGCGGCCACCATCCAGCTGGCGACGCCCGCCCTCACCGCAGCGGCGGGAGTCGCCCTGCTGGGCGAGCACGTCACTCTGCGGCTGGTTGTCTCCG
>DASTCF010000108.1:0-2583 GCA_035711365.1 Gemmatimonadales bacterium | reverse complement strand
GTCGCCTTCAGCTGGTCCGCCGAGCGTGCCACCACGGCGACGGAAGCTCCCGCACCGGCCAGCCCCTCGGCAAACGCCCGGCCCAGGCCGCGCCCCCCTCCAGTGACGATGGCGACCTGTCCGGTCAGCATGCCTTCAGCCGGTGGCCGGGGCGCCGCCGTTGGGTTCCCAGACGCGCCACGGCATCCGGCCGGACGCCCAGAATTCGTCGTAACGGGCGCGGTCCTTGGCGGTGTCCATCGGCATCCAGAACCCGTCGTAGGGATACGCCAGGAGCTTGCCGTCGGCGATCAGCCGCTGGAACGGCTCCTCGACCAGGTCCTCTCCTTCCCGGATATAGTCGAAGATCGCCTGCCGGAAGATGAAGTACCCGCCGTTCACCCGGATGCCCGAGTGGGCGATGTCGTGCATCCCCTTCACCCGCCCGTTTCCGTCGGTCTCGACGAAGTGGTAGCTCAGGTTCGGGGCTACCGACACGAAGCAGGCGACCGCATCGCTCCGACGGAACGTCTCGACCATGGCCGGGAGCGGGAGGTCGCTGAGGCCGTCGGCGTAGTTCGCGAGGAACATTTCTTCGCCTGCCAGCTGCTTCCGCACCGCGCGGAGCCGCTGGCCGATGCTGGTGGAGAGCCCGGTCTCGATGAGTGCCACCTGCCAGTCGTCCATGTCGCTTGAGAGCAGCTTGCGCTGCTTGCCGCCGCGCGTGACGATCAGGTCGTTCGACACCGCCTCCTCGTAGTTCAGGAAGAAGTGCTTGATGAGGTCCGCCCGGTAGCCGAGGCAGAGAATGAAGTCCTTGTGCCCGTAGTGGGCGTAGTACTTCATGAGGTGCCAGATGATCGGCCGGTACCCGATCGGCACCAGCGGCTTCGGCACGTTCTCCGGCTGTTCACGGAGGCGCATCCCCAGCCCCCCGCAGAAGAGCACCGTCTTCATCCGGCCGTCCCTCCCATCGCCGCCGGCTCGCGCCAGCGGAGGTCGTCATCGAGCCGTCCGTCCTGCTGCAACTCACGGATCCGCTTGATCCGGGTGTACCGCTGTCCGAAGAACTCGTCCGCGGTGAGCCCATTGCGCCGGTACGCGTCGACGAGCTCGGCGATCCCCTGCGCGACGGTCCGTGTGGGCGCCGCGTCCGGCAGCATCCGCGCGAGCTTCCCGCCATCCACCCGATAACTCCGGGGATCCGCGCCGGCTCCCGCCCCCAGGACGGCCTCCACTCCCGGCACGGCCTCCTGCACCATCTGCACGAGGGTCCGGACCTGGTAGTTCTCGTGCGAGGCGCAGACGTTGAAGGCCTCGTTGTGGACCAGCTCGCGCGGCGCCTCGAGCACCTTGAGGAAGGCCACGGCCATGTCCTCCACGTGGAGCAGAGGCCGCCACGGTGACCCGTCGCTCTGCAGGACGATCCGGCCCGTCGTGATCGCGTATCCGACGAGGTTGTTGACCACCACGTCGGCCCGCAGACGAGGACTCACGCCGTAGGCCGTCGCATTCCTCAGGAATGTGGGGCTGAAGCCGTCAGACGCCAGCGGGGCGATCGCCTGTTCGGCGCGCACCTTCGACTCGCCGTACGCCGTGATGGGGTGGAACGGCGACGCTTCAGTCACCATCTCCTCTCCGGCGACGCCGTAGAGGCTGCAGGAGCTGGCAAAGAGGAATCGCCCCACGCCCGCCTCCCGCGCACGCTCCGCCAGCCGGACAGTCGCGTGGAGATTCACATCGTACGTGACGCCCGGATTCATCGCACCGAGCGGGTCGTTGCAGAGGGCGGCAAGGTGGATCACGGCGTCGAATCCATCCAGATGACGCGTTTCGACATCCCGCAGATCCATCCGGAGCGCCGGAATCTCCGGCGCGTCCGCGCCAAACGTGCATCCCTCGAAGAGGAAGCTGTCGAGCCCCGTGACATCGTGGCCCGCGCCTGACAGTATCCGGGACATCACCGAGCCGGCATATCCATTGTGGCCGGTGAGCAGTACGCGCATGCCTTGGGGCTCCGTTTCAGAGTGTGCCAGGCGGGAATCCGGTCACGTCCATCGAATACCGGGCGCAAGAGCCGTGCGCGACCTGTTCAGCTCCGATTCCCAGATGTTGTTGTCAGGGTTATACATACGCAGGGTGGCCTGCGCTCTGCAACTGCCAGCCCGTCGGAATACGTTCCGGCTGTGGCGGATGTACCACAACCCGGAGACAGAACGTGCCAACCGATCGGTTCGACGTGGCCGTCGTCGGCGGTGGGCTGGTCGGCCTCGCCTCGGCGCTCGCACTCTCCGAATCCGGGCGCAGCGTGGCCCTGCTCGAGGCCGAACCCCGCGTCGCGGCACACCAGAGCGGGCGCAACAGCGGGGTCATCCACGCCGGCCTCTATTACCGGCCTGGATCGCTCCGCGCCCGGCTCTGCCGGGAGGGCCGGGAGGCCCTCTATGCGTTCTGTGAGGCCGAGGGCCTGCCGGCGGTGCGCTCCGGCAAGATCATCGTCGCGACGTCGGAGCGGGAGCTCCCGGCGCTCGGGGAACTCGCCCGCCGTGCGGAGGCTAATGGACTCGCGCCTCCGGAGCGCCTGGACAGCGAGGGTGTCCGTGC
>DASTCF010000107.1:0-2226 GCA_035711365.1 Gemmatimonadales bacterium | reverse complement strand
CACCAGCTCTTCCGCGCGGGGAAGATCCCCGGCGTGCCGATCTACATCGACAGCCCGCTCGCGGTGGATGCGACACAGGTCTTCCGGATGCATCCCGAGCTGTTCGACCCGCGGGAGCAGTTCATCGAGGCGAACACGGCGCTGTTCGACTTCTCCCTCGTCCGCTACGTGCGCGATGTGGCGGAATCGAAGGCGCTCAACAGCCTCAACGGTCCCGCCATTATCATCGCGGCGAGCGGCATGGCGGAATCGGGCCGGATCCTGCACCATCTCGCCAACCGGATCGGCGATCACCGGAACATCGTGCTCTTCGTCGGCTTCCAGGCGGCGCACACGCTCGGCCGCCGCATCCAGGAGGGCCAGCGACAGGTGAAGATCATGGGCGAGATGGTCGAGGCGCGCGCGGAAGTCGAGACCATCGGCGGCTACTCCGCGCACGCGGACCGCTCTGAGCTCCGGGATTGGGTCCGCCGCATCGGCGGGCCGGTCAAGCGGGCGTTCGTGGTGCACGGCGAGGAGCCGGCGCGGCAGGCGATGGCGAAAATCCTCCAGGAGGAGGGCGTGGGGACCGTCGTGCTGCCGGAACTCGGGCAGGGGTTCGAGCTGTAGCGTGGGCCTGCTCAAGCACCTCCTCGGCTTCGGGCTCCTGGCCGTCGCCATCGTCTACATCGTCGCGTTTGCGTCCGTCTACACCGTGAGCCGGGAGGACCAGGCGCGGGAGTCGTACGCCATCGTGGTGCTGGGCGCCGCGCAGTACAACGGGCGGCCGAGCCCGGTGCTGCAATCGCGGCTGGACCACGCGCGATTGCTCTATGGCAAGCTGCTGGCGCCGACGATCGTGCTCACCGGTGGTATCGCGAAGGGCGATGCGATCAGCGAGGCGCAGGCCGCCGCGGATTACCTGATCCGGAAGAAGGTCCCCGCATCCGTGCTCGTGGTCCTCGCCGAGGGGCGCACCACGGAGGCGTCGGTCATCGCGGCGGCCAACTGGTGTAAGACGCGAGGCATCCGCGAGGTGATCGTGGTGAGCGACCCGTTCCACATGCTGCGGGTGCGGCTCGAGATGCGCCGGCGCGGAATCACCGCCTGGACCAGCCCGACGCGCACCTCACCCATCTCGGCGCGGCGGACCCGGGAGCTCCCGTATCTGATGGCAGAGGCGTGGAAGGTGGTGGTGGCGGGCGGGAGGGGGTGGTAGGGGCGGGGAGGCGGGGAAGCCGACCATTCCGTCATCCTGAGGGAGCGAAGCGACCGAAGGATCTACTCAGCGTGTCCCTCGAACCACGCCGCCGCGAGGTCCAGCCACTGCGCATTGCTCGAATCGATCAGGCGCAGTTTCCGCTCGCGCGACCAACCTTTGATTTGCCGTTCTCGAGCCGAGGCGAGCCGCGCGTCGGCGAATTCCTCGAAATGCACTAGTCGATGGACGCGATAGCGCGAAGTGAAGCCTCCGCGTACTCCTGTCCGATGTTCCCATACCCGGCGCACAAGGTCGCTCGTCATCCCGATGTACACGACGCGGGACTGACTCGCCAACAGATAGACATAGAAGCGACGCCTTCGGCGCATGTGCGGAGCGTGCGCAGCGACGCGCATTCCCGGCGCTACGAAGCCTGGGGCGATTACGCTCAGGGGTGGGTAGAAGAGTTCGGAGAGCGGTCAGGTAGATCCCTCGGGCCCTGCGGGCCCTAGGGATGACGGAAAGAGGGGAGGCCGTGAAGGACGGAAGCGTGTCGGAGTTAACCGACCCGCCGACCCCCTGACCCGCTGACCCGCTGGTAGTGCCTCCGCGCCTTCGCGCGATTCCCGCAGTCTGACATGTCGCACCAGCGCCGGCTCCGGTTCCGGCTGGCATCGACGAAGAGCCAGTTGCAGTTCTGGCTGGCGCATTCCTTCACCCGCGCCAAATCCTCCGACATCAATAGCTCCGCCGCCGAGCTCGCGATCGGCCAGAGCATCCAGCCCAGGTCGTCGGGGTCCGCCATCCACTCCCAGGCGAAGCCGTCCCGGGTCGCGGTCAGCCGGCGGTGGGCGAGCGCCTGCATGAGGACGCGGTTGAGGAGGTCGAGGTCTGAATCGGCCGGGGTCTTCCCTTCTACCCGCGAGGCCACGATCCGGTACATCGCCTCCCGGAATTCGCGGGCGCGCGCATAGACTCGCGCCGCTTCCGCCGGTCGCTTGGCGCCCGCCGCCAGCAGCCGGCGCGCGTCCGCCGGGGTCAGCAGC
>DASTCF010000106.1:0-119147 GCA_035711365.1 Gemmatimonadales bacterium | reverse complement strand
CTCGACCCGGCCCGACTGCAGGCCTACAACGTCCCGATCCAGCGCGTCATGGCGGCCGTGCAGAACGCCAACGCCGACGTGGGCGCCATGGTGATCGAGCTCTCCGAGCGGGAGTACATGGTGCGCGGACTTGGCTACCTCAAAGGGATTGCCGACATCGAAAACGTGGTGGTCGGCGCAACCCCGAGCGGGACCCCGATCCGCATCGCGTCTCTCGGCCAGGTCAGCGTCGGGCCAGCCGTCCGGCGGGGCATCGCCGACCTCGACGGCCGGGGAGATGCGGTCGGCGGCATCGTCGTGATGCGCTTCGGCGAGAATGCGCTCACGACGATCCGCAATGTGAAGGCACGGCTCTCCGAGATCCGCACGGGGCTCCCGCCCGGCGTGATCATCCGCCCGGTGTACGACCGGAGCGATCTGATCGAGCGCGCGATCGCCAACCTGCGCGACAAGCTGCTCGAGGAGAGCGCCATCGTGGCGCTCGTCTGCGTGGTCTTCCTCCTGCACGCCCGCTCGGCGCTGGTGGCCATCCTCACGCTGCCCGTCGGCATCCTGATGGCCTTCATCGCCATGCGGTGGATCGGCGTGGGCGCCGACATCATGTCACTGGGCGGGATCGCGATCGCCATCGGGGCGATGATCGACGCCGCGATCGTGATGATCGAGAACATGCACAAGCACCTCGAGCGGGCGGTCGGGGCGAAGGAGGTGGCCCGCGGCGCCGACCTCTCGGGGGGGAGTATCGATACCGGCGCCCTGACGGCCGCCGAACGGTGGGAAGTCGTGTCGGCATCCGCCCGCGAGGTCGGGCCTGCCCTCTTCTTTTCGCTCCTCATCATCACCGTGTCGTTCATCCCAGTATTCACGCTGGAAGGGCAGGAAGGCCGGCTCTTCCACCCGCTGGCGTGGACCAAGACCCTCTCGATGGCGTCGGCGAGCCTGCTGGCGCTGACGCTCGTCCCGGTGACCATGGGACTCTTCATCCGCGGGCGAATTCACCGCGAGACCGGCAATCCGGTCAATCGATTTCTCATGCGGCTCTATCGGCCGTTGATCGCCGGCGTGTTGCGCCACCGGTGGCCGGTCGTCACTGGGGCGGTCGCGGCGGTGTTGCTCAGCTGGATTCCCTGGAAGCGGATCGGCAGCGAATTCATGCCGCCGCTCAATGAGGGGACGATTCTGTTCATGCCAACGACCCTGCCTGGAATCAGCATCGCCCGCGCGCGGGAAGTGGTCCGCATTCAGGATGGGATCCTCAAGGGCTTCCCGGAGGTCGAACATGTCTGGGGGAAGGCCGGCCGGGCCAACACCGCCACCGATCCGGCCGGACTCGACATGATCGAGACGACCATCACGCTGAAGCCGGAATCCGAGTGGCGTCCCGGGATGACCCAGGGTCGGCTCATCAGCGCCATGGACTCCGCCGTCCGGATGCCGGGCGTGACGAATGCGTGGACGATGCCGATCAAGGGGCGGATCGACATGCTGGCTACCGGCATTCGCACGCCCGTCGGCATCAAGATCTTCGGGCCGGACCTGCAGGAGCTCGAGCGCATCGGCCGGGCGGTTGAGGAGGCGGTTCGCGGCGTGCCGGGGACGCGCAGTGCCTTCGCGGAGCGCGCGGTCTCCGGCTACTACCTGGACATTGACATCGATCGAGCCGCCGCGGCGCGTCACGGGCTCAACGTGGGGGATGTGCAGACGGTCATCGCCACCGCAGTGGGCGGGATGACGATCACGCAGACCGTCGAGGGACGGGAGCGGTACGGCGTCCGGATACGTTACCCCCAGGAGCTGCGGGACACTCCCGAACGGCTGGCGTCCGTCCTGGTCCCCGCGAGTCACGGACTGACCAGCACGACACTTGGTGCCGGCGGAATGGACGAAATGGGGGCGGGCGCCACCCGGGAGGCCCGGCCGGCAGCGTACGTACCCTTGGGGCAGGTCGCGACAATCCGGCAGGTGGCCGGTCCGATGGTCGTACGGACGGAGGGTGCCATTCCCACCGCCTGGGTGTACGTCGATATCGAGGACCGCGACATCGGAAGCTATGTCGCCGAGGCGCGTCGCCAGGTGGATCGGATGGTCACACTGCCCGCCGGGTACACGATCGCGTGGAGTGGGCAATACGAGTATATGGAGCGTGCGGCGAAGAAGCTGGCCGTGGTCGTTCCGGCCACCCTAGCGATCATCTTCCTGCTGCTCTACCTCAACTTCGGCAACCTGGCCGAGACGGCCATCGTCATGCTCTCCCTGCCGTTCGCGCTGGTCGGTGGGCTCTGGTTCATCTGGCTGCTGGGGTACAATTGGTCGGTCGCGGTCGCAATCGGCTTCGTGGCGCTCGCGGGCGTGGCGGCCGAGACGGGGGTGGTCATGCTCATCTACCTCGACCACGCCTGGCGGGCCCGGACGGCGGCGGGCCGTCGCTTGACGGTGCAGGAACTGTACAACGCCGTCATGGAGGGGGCCGTGGAGCGGGTGCGGCCCAAGGTCATGACGGTGACGGCCATCATGGCGGGACTGCTTCCCATCCTCTGGGGTACCGGGGCCGGGGCCAGCGTGATGAAGCGGATCGCGGCACCGATGGTGGGCGGGATGGTGAGCAGCACGATCCTGACCCTGGTGGTGATCCCGGCGGTGTATTCATTGTGGCGGGAGCGGGGGCTGAGGACTGAGCACGGAGGATCGGGCGTCGTTTGACATCCCGCCCGCTTCCTGCAGATTCCCCCTACCCCCGCACCCACTCCGAGGCGAGAGCTCACGATGCCCTATCAGGTCCGCCCGTTGGGAGTCCTGCTCGCCGCCGTGGCGACCTTCGCCGTAGGGATGCTCTGGTATTCGCCGCTCTTGTTTGGGAAGGCGTGGATGCGCCTGAACGGCTACACGCCGGAGCGAATGGGGGAGATGAAGCGGAAGGTGGGTCGGGCCTACCTGGTCTCGTTCATCGCATACCTGGTCCTTGCGGTGGGCCTCGACTCGGTGGCCGGTTCCGGGAGCCCGATCGATGCCGTCAAGATCAGCGTCCGGGTGTGGCTCTTCTTTGTGCTGCCGGTGTCCGTCACTGCCCTGATGTTTTCCGAGCGCCCTTTCGGCGCCTGGCTCATCGATGCGGGTTACCAGGTCCTGTATTTCGCCGTGATGGGTGTGGTCCTCTCCTTCCTGGGCTGACGCGAGCATGGACACCACCATCCGGATGGCGCGCTTGCGCGCCGAGTTCGCACACTTGTACCCTCCGATTCAGGCGGACATCTGGTTGCCCGCCGCGGAATTGGGGGCTCGCATCCTGTTCTGGCACCTGGAGTACGCGGGCCAGATTCCGCTGACCGAGCGCCTGCTCGATGAGCGGCACTTCGAGTTCGCCGGCGGCTGGACGCGGGGCAAGGAGTCGGACCTGCGCACCCGCGCCGCCGATGCCGATTCCGTGGAGCCGAAGCGTCGCCCGGATTCATGATTCTTTCTTCGAGGAGACCCCCATGCCCACCCTCTCAGCCCTCCTCACGATAACCCTCGCCACCGCGGCCCCCGGCCGGGATACCGTCCCGCTCTACACAGACCTGGGCAGCTACCACGCGGCCATCACCACCTCCGTGCCGCTGACCCAGCAGTACTTCGATCAAGGCCTCCGGCTTACGTACGGCTTCAATCACGGCGAGGCGATCCGCGCCTTCCGTGAGGCGGCACGGCTCGATCCGAAGTGCGCCATGTGCTGGTGGGGAGTGGCCTTCGCATACGGGCCCAACATCAACGCCCCGATGGACTCCGCGAGCGGCGTGGAGGCGTACAAGGCCGCCCGCCAGGCGAAGCGCCTCGCCGGGAACGCGAGTCCGCGCGAGCGGGCCTATATCGACGCGATCCAGAAGCGCTACGCGGCGGTCCCGCCGGCCAACCGGGCGAAGCTGGATTCGGCGTATGCCACGGCGATGGGCGCGGTCGCTGACAAGTTCCCCGACGATCAGGACGCCCAGACCCTGCATGCCGATGCCCTGATGAACCTGAGCCCGTGGTATTACTGGAACAGCGATGGCACCCCGCGTCCGGCGACGCCGATGATGCTGAAACGGCTCGAGTCCGTGATCGCGGTGAACGAACAGCACCCCGGGGCCTGCCACCTCTACATCCATGCCGTGGAGGCCGCGGAGCCCGAAAAGGCCGTACCCTGCGCCGAGCGCCTGGCCTCCCTCATGCCCGGGGCGGGGCACCTGGTGCACATGCCGGCCCACATCTACATCCGGGTCGGCCGCTTCGCCGATGCCGTGACCGCCAACCAGCACGCCGTCCACACCGATGAGGTCTTCATCGAGGGGCAGCAACCCAGCGGCATCTATCCGGCGGGCTACTATCCGCACAACTATCACTTCCTCGCCTTCGCCGCCATGATGTCGGGCCAGAGCAAGGTGGCCCTCGAGGCCTCGAAGGGCCTCTCGGCCAAGGTGTCGCCCGAGATCGCGAAGGTGGCGCTCTTCCTCCAGGGCATGATCCCTTACCATCAGCTCGCTCTGGTAACCTTCGGGCGCTGGGATGAGGTGCTTGCGCAGCCAATGCCGCCGGCCGATCTGCCTGTCGCCACCGGGCTCGCCCACTACGCGCGCGGCGTCGCGTTCATCGCAACCGGAAAGGCAAGCGAGGCGGACGCGGAACTGAAGCAGGTCCAGGCGCTGGCCGGAGGCCAGAAGGAGGGCACCGACCCGCGGAAGATCCTCGACATTGCGTTCCATGCACTCGCCGGGGAGATCGCCCTCCGAACCGGCAAGGCTGCGGAGGCGGTCACCCATTTCGAAGCCGCGAAGGGTGTCGAGGACGGCATCCTCTATAATGAACCGCCTTTCTGGTATTACCCCGTCCGCGAGTCGTTGGGCCAGGCGCTCCTCGCCGCAGGTCGGCCCGCCGACGCGGAGCGCGCATACCGCGAAGACCTGGCGAAGTTCCCCGGAAACGTCTGGTCCCTGTACGGGCTCCTCACGAGCCTGCGCGCCCAGGGCAAGACGGTCGAAGCGGACCAGGCACAGGCGCAGTTGCGCTCGGTCGGGGCGTCGGCGGACATCATTCTCACGGGCTCCAGGTTCTGACTATATTCCGGCCAGGTCCTCACCCGCTTCCTTCTTGAGGTGACCACGATGTCCGAAACGCCGTCGCTCAAGCCAATTTCCATCGCGCGCCTGGTGGAGGAGATCAGGAACATCGCCGCCATGCGCACCGACGGTGAACTCAATTCGAGCCAGTTCGAGCATCGCTTCGCGCGCATGATTGGCGAGCTGCGAGAGCGGCGGATCGAGGGATCCCGCGCTGAAATCCTCCAGGCGCTGGCGCCGCTCGCCTCGGAGGGCACGCTGCGCCCGGAGGAGCACTTCCGCCTGACCAAGCAGCTCGGCCTCGTGTGACCCCCCGGTCGCTTGGCCCCGGTGCTCCCGACGTGCCCCCGGTTGGTTTCGGGGGCATGCCGCTTTCCATCTCCGGCCGGCCACCGGAGGCACAAGGCGTCCGGGTGCTCCACGCCGCGCTGGACGCCGGCATGCGCCTGATCGACACCGCGGACGTCTACTGCCTCGACGACGGGGATACCGGGCACAACGAGCGGCTCATCGCGGCGGCCCTCGCCACCTGGAGCGGCCCCCGGGAAAGCATCCTCGTGGCCACCAAGGGCGGCCTCACCCGGCCCCAGGGGCGCTGGGAGCACAACGGACGCCCGGAGCATCTTCGCCGCGCCTGCGACAGGTCGCTTCGCGCCCTGGGCGTTGATCGGATCGACCTGTACCAGTTGCACGCGCCGGATTCCGGCGTGCCGCTGGCCGAAAGCGTCGGGATGCTGGCGGAGCTGCAGCGGGCCGGCAAGATCCGCTGGATCGGCCTCTCGAACGTCTCGGTGGCCGAGATCGAGCTGGCTCGCCGGCAGGTTGAGGTGGTGTCGGTGCAGAACCGGCTGAACCCGTTCTTCCGTGAGGCGCTCTCGGAAGGGGTGGTACAACACTGCGGCCGGCTCGGCATTGGCTTCCTGGCCTACAGCCCCGTGGGCGGTGGCCGACTCAACAGGAAGCTGCCGGAGCACCCGATCGTGAAGGCGATCGCGACCCGGCTCAAGGTGTCGCCGCACGCCGTGGTGCTCGCCTGGGTCCTTTCCCAGGGCCCGACGGTGATCGTCATCCCCGGCGCCCGCACGGAGGACCACGCCCGGGACAGCTTCGCGGCCGGTGAGCTCGCCCTGTCGTCCGCAGATCTCCAGGCGATCGACGCGGCGGAGTTTGACAGGCGGTAACCCTTTCCCCGTTCCCTCTTTTGGCTCGTCCTGCCGCTTATATTCCTGCCATGCCCGCACTCCCTCGCCGCGCGACGGTCAGCGCCATCGTCGGCGGCGTGCCGATCGGTTCCGGTCATCCCGTGGTGGTCCAGTCCATGACCAACACGGATACCGCAGACGTCGCGGCCACCGTTCGCCAGGTGGCCGCGCTCGCGCGGGCGGGAAGCGAGCTCGTTCGCGTAACGGTCAACAACGAGGACGCGGCCCGCGCCGTCCCCGGAATCGTTGAAGCGCTTGACCGCCTGGGCACGCCGGTGCCGGTGATCGGGGATTTTCACTACAACGGGCACCTGCTGCTCACGCGCCACCCGGCGTGCGCGCGTGCCCTCGCCAAGTACCGGATCAATCCCGGAAACGTCGGGGGCAAGCGCCGGGACGAGAACTTCCGCGCCATCATCGATATCGCCCTCGCTCAGGACAAACCGGTGCGGATCGGGGTGAACTGGGGTTCCCTCGATCAGGACCTGCTCACGGTGATGATGGATGAGAACGCCCGGCTCCCCGAGCCGCTCGACGCGCGGGATGTGACGATGGAGGCCATGGTGCAGAGCGCCCTCCGCTCGGCGGCGCTCGCCGAGGCGGCCGGGATGCCGCACGACAGGATTCTGCTGAGCGCGAAAGTCTCGGGAGTGCAGGACCTCGTGGATGTCTACCGTGCGCTGGCCGCCCGCTGCGACTATCCGCTGCACCTGGGACTCACCGAGGCTGGGATCGGCTCCAAGGGGATCATTGCCAGCACCGCCGGCCTCGCCCTCCTGCTGCAGGAGGGCATCGGGGACACGATTCGCGTCTCGCTCACTCCCGCACCGGAGGGAGACCGCACCGAGGAGGTGGAGGTCGCCCAGCAGATTCTCCAATCGCTAGGGCTCCGGAGCTTCACGCCGCAGGTGACGAGCTGTCCGGGCTGCGGTCGCACCACGAGCACCTTCTTCCAGTCGATGGCCCAGGACATCCAGGACTACCTGCGGGACAAGATGCCGGTGTGGCGGATCGAGCGGCCCGGCGTGGAGGAGCTCCGGGTGGCCGTGATGGGTTGCGTGGTGAACGGGCCGGGGGAGTCGAAGCACGCCCACATCGGCATCTCGCTGCCGGGCACGTTCGAGGAGCCGAAGGCACCGGTGTACGTGGACGGGAAACTGCGCGTCACGTTGCGGGGGGACGCGATCGTGCCGGAATTCCTCGCGATCCTCGAGGAGTATGTCGCAAGCCGATACGCGGCGGTGGAGTCGGCCAGTGGCTGATGTGTGCCGGATGCGGCGTCGCTCGTCTGTCTGCCGTGGGCTCGCTTCCCTCGCCGCGGCGCTGACCACCGCCGCCTCGGCGGCTGGAGCCCAGGCGGCCTCCGCCTCCGTCGGTGATCTGGCGCCGGCCCCGGCGGTCCACGACCTCGATGGGAAATCGGTTGAGCTGGGCACCTGGATCGGCCGGAAGCCGGTGTTCCTCGAGTTTTGGGCCACGTGGTGCACCTCCTGCGCGGCCTTGATGCCGGTCGTTCGCGAGGCGCACGCGCGGTACGGCAATGAGGTGGAATTCGTGGGCGTTAACGTTACGGTTGGGGAGACCCCGGATCGGGTCCGGGAGTACCTCGCCACCCACCAGCCCCCGTTCCGCACGCTGTATGACGACGAAGGCGTGAGCCAGCGGGCCTACGATGTCCCGGCCACCTCGTACGTCGTCATCATCGACCGCCAGGGCCGGATCGTCTACACCGGCGTGGGCGGTACCCAGCGGTTCGACGATGCCCTCAGGCGCGTCACCGCCGGCTGAGCTGACCTTCCAACGAGCCAACCTATGACACTTCACCGCCCGTTCGCGCTCCTTGTTGCCATCGTCCTCCTGCTGCCAGCCGCCGCGGTTGCCCAGGAGCCGGCGCCGCCCCCGACCCCGGCAGGGCCCCCGACCGCCGTCCTCGTTTCGGGCCCCGAAATTGGAGCCTTGGCGCCCGACATCTCCCTCCCGTGGGGTGATCGCACCGGTCCCGGCCCGGTCGAGCAGCCGTTCACTGTCGCCGCCCACCGGGGGAGCGTCGTCGTCCTGGCATTCTATCCGCAGGACTTCACCTCCGGATGCACGGCGGAGATGCGCCAGTTCGCCGACCGGTACGAGGAGATGTTCGGCGATGCGGTGGTGGTGGGAATCAGCACCGACGCCGTGGAGAGCCACGTACGATTTGCCCAGGAGCTGGGCCTCCCGTTCAAGCTCCTGAGTGACGGGCGGCAGCGCGCCGCCTCGCGCTACGGCGCCAAGGGGAGCGAGGGGCTCAATCGCCGGATCGTGTACGTGATCGGGAAGGACGGGAAGGTGGCCTACAGGAACAGCCGGTTCGATGCCCTTGACCCGAAGGCATACGATCTGCTCAAGGCGGCCGTCCAGTCAGCCCGGGCGGCTTCGTGATCGGGCGGTCCCGCCTGTCCCGTGTCGTCGCCGCGTCGTTGCTCCTCTTGCCGTCACTCAGCCTGCTCCGTGCCCAGGGCACCCCAGCCGCGCCCGTTGCGGTCCGGCACACCTGGGCCCTCAGGAACCTGCAGTTCGGCGCCTGCGTGGACTTCCTGATGGACCCCGGCTCGGCCGCCGCGCAGCTCGAGGTGGGCTTCCAACCGGTCCCCGCAAGCCGGGTCCCCGGGCTCTCGACGCAGCTCAAGTACGTCGTGAGTGGCGACACCCTGTATGCGAGCTGGATTCCCGCCCGCCTCTGTTTCCTGGATTACGCCTCCGTCACTTCAGGCGAGCATTTGATCGATCCAGAGGGCGACGACAATAGTTCGATGATCGGTTACTGGGGAATCGCCGCTCGCCGCGTCGGGACGGGGAACGGAGGGGACGAGGAGGCCATCGTACAGTGGTGGACGTCCCACTGGCGAGTTCGCCAGACCTCCGAGTTGGCGTACATCCCGATGAAGGTGGTAGATCGCAGCCGGGGGAAGGTTCCGGAGAGCACCCGCGACCGGTACCAGGTGAAAATCGGGAAAACCATCATTACGTGGGAGGGCACACTCCCGACCGACTCCAGTGCCGTCGCAGCGCCACTGGTGGCAACCCTGGTGTTCGACGGGCAGAGGAAGACCGCCTGGACCGCCCACGCGGTGCTGACCCCCCGGTGGATTCGCCCCCTGTCCGGCGTGCTCCGGGTGGAGGGCAAGGACGACCTGGCCAAGGCGCTCCGGGCCTCCCCGATACGCGTGTTCGGCCCCCTCTACAGCGGCGGCGACGGAAGAGTGGAGTTCTTCCGCCCCTAGCGCTCCCTCGTTCCACCGGTACCTTCTCCGCCGTGACCGCCACCCTGAGAGAACGGCTCGTGCTCGAGCGGTACGGCAGCAGCACCTACGCGAAGGTGTTCCTGCCAGCGGGGACCCTGCCGCTCGGCAAGAGCATTCCCGTGACCGTCGAGGTCGGCGGCAGACGCTTCAAAACCCGCGGGTGGAGCTTCCCGAGCGGGGCGGGGGTGACCCTCCCGATTCGGATCGTCCGTGAGCTCGGCCTCCATCCAGGCCAGCTGGTGGATCTCACCCTACTCGATTGAACGCGACTCTTCTCCCGCGCCGTCCACAGTCCGACCGGAAGTTCCAGGCTCGAAATTGTCTCGACCTGGCACCGTAATCACCTCTTATGCGCTGATTCTGCATAAAAGACATGCCCTAGCGCCACTGTCGCCTTCCGATTTTCAACATTAGATTCATAATTATAAGTGGTGTGGATAGAGGGTTTATAGATTCCACTTGAAGTTGTGAGTCAAGTTGATCTCGAGCATGTTGTCTCATATGGCGAAAACAGGCTTTGTCCACCCTTTCAACGCTCTCTGATGTGGATATTTCAAGAAATCCACAAGCGCGTGGATAGCCATTATCCGCGCAGTCGCCCTGCCACTGCATGCGCCTAAGCGAATGTTGAAAAGGGACTCCCACATCTTCCCCATCCCCACACCCGCCCCGGGAGCCAGGTCTGAGCCGGGGAGCCTTCCCCTCACCGGTTCCGCCCGTGGCCTCTGAGGTCCGCGACGGCTTCCTCCGGGCCCGGCGAGTGCTGACGATGCAGGCGGATGCTCCATCGGGCGATGCTGTCTGGTGGGACCGCGGCGTCGTGCGAGGAGTCGGTCCGGCCCACCTTCTGGAGCCAGCAGTCCCCCGGGGCGTGCCACGATTCGAGCTCCCGGACGCTCTGGTAACTCCCGGATTTGTCGACGGCCACACCCACTTCGCGATGTGGGCCCTGAACCGGCGGCGGGTGCAGCTGGGAGGCGCGCGCACCCGGGCGGAGGCGGTCCGGCGCGTGGCCTCCGCTCCGCCGACACAGGGCTGGATCCTCGGACAGGGCTGGGACGCGAACGGATGGGCGGAGCCGCCGGCCCGCGAGGCTCTGGATGCCGTAGCCGCCCTGCCCGTCTATCTGGACTCAATCGACGTCCATGCAGCCTGGCTCAATTCGGCCGCCCTCCGCCGCTGTGGAATCTCGGTGGAGACGCCCGATCCCTTCGGCGGCCGGATCGTCCGCGATGCCGCAGGGGAGCCCACCGGGCTCCTGCTCGAGCGAGCCGTCCAGCTCGCCCTTCCGCACCTTCCGAGTCCTCCCGCCGGGGTGGTACTGGAGGCTATCCGGGAGGCCCAGGCGGAAGCGCACCGGCTCGGAGTCACGGGTATCCACAATGTGGAGGGCGATCCGGCCTGGCAGGCGTTCCGGACGCTGGAAGGGGCCGACGAGCTGAGACTCCGCGTGCTCTTCTCTCCGCCGATCGAACAATTGCCCCGGCTCCTCGCCGAGGGCCGGCGGAGCGGCGCGGGCTCCGATTGGCTCACGATGGGTGGTGTGAAGCTGTTTCTCGACGGCAGCCTGGGAAGTCGCACGGCGTGGATGCTGGAGCCCTATGAGGGCGCGCGCGATCGGGGCATGCCCATCACGGACGGGGACCTCGCGTGGGAGGCGATGCGGCTCGCCGCCGAGGGCGGGATCGGGGTAGTGGCCCACGCGATTGGTGACGCCGCGGTCCGCAGGGCCCTCGACCTGATGGAGCGGCTCCCCCGGGTTTCGATCCCCCATCGGATCGAGCACCTGCAATGCGTCCACCCTGCCGACCTGGCCCGCGCCGGCCGGGCCGGGATCGTGAGCTCCATGCAGCCCGCGCACTTGCTCACAGACATCCCGTTGGTGGATCGCCACTGGGGCGAGCGGGGTCGGGGTGCCTACGCATTCAGGAGCCTCCTCGCCGCCGGCAACGCGCTCGTCTTCGGGAGTGACGTGCCCGTGGCGTCGATCGATCCGAGGGAGGGTGTTTACGCGGCGCTCGAGCGCAGGGGGGTCGATGGTGCGCCGTCCGCCGGCTGGCGTCCCGAGGAGCGACTCGGGTTCGAACAGGTGGTGCACGCCTACACCACTGCCGCGGCTCGGGCGGCAGGCGTCGCTGAGCGGCGCGGCACCCTCGCGCCGGGCCAGGACGCCGATCTGGTGGCGTGGGCCGTCGATCCCGTCGCCGAATGCGGGGACGGCGAGGCCTTCCGTCGCGGGCGTGCGGTCCTGACGGTGGTCGGAGGGATTCCGGTGATGCGGGCGTGACCGGATTCGGTTAGACTCCCGTTTTCCGCACTCCCTCTTCCCGCTGAGGACCGCGTGCCGAGCAGCCGCATTCGCCGCACGAAGATCGTCGCCACACTCGGCCCGGCGTGGGCCGCCCCGGATCGCATGCGGGAACTTCTCGATGCCGGCGTCAACGTCGTCCGCGTCAATGCCTCCCATGGCACTGCCGAGCTTCGGGGCGTCTGGATCCGGGCGCTCCAGGATGTCATCGGACGGCGCGCCGAGGCGACGGCAATCCTGCTGGACTTGCACGGTCCGCGGATCCGGGTCGGTGCACTGGCCGAGCCGAGAGAGCTCGAGCCGGGCGCCCGGGTGGTGTTCGCGCCGGAGGCCGGGGCGATCGGGGATGAAATCCCGACAACGTACGCCGCCCTGGCCGGCGACGTTCGTCCCGGGGCCCGGATCCTCCTCGATGACGGCCTCCTCGCCGTGGAGGTCAGCGCAGTGCGCGGTGACCGGGTCGAGGGCGTCGTGCGCTACGGCGGCCTGCTCTACGCGAACAAGGGAATGAACCTGCCGGGCGTGGACGTGAGCGCGCCCGCCGTCACGGAGAAGGACCGGGAGGAAGTGACGCGTGCCGTCGCGCTCGGCGTGGATTACATCGGCATCTCGTTCGTGCGCCGGCCGGAGGACGTGACCCAGCTTCGCACCCTGGTGCCGAGGCGGGTCAAGCTGATCGCCAAGATCGAGAAAGACACGGCCCTCGATAATCTGGCCGACATCCTTGACGCCGCGGACGGCGTCATGGTGGCCCGCGGCGACCTCGGCGTGGAACTGCCGTTCGAGGAAGTGCCGCTGGTTCAGAAGCAGCTCATCCGCGAGGCCAACCTCCGCGGCAAGCCGGTCATCACCGCGACCCAGATGCTGGAGTCGATGGTCCATGCCCCGCGCCCCACCCGCGCCGAGGCGTCCGACGTCGCGAACGCGATCCTCGACGGAACCGACGCGGTCATGCTCTCCGCCGAAACGGCCGTTGGCGAGTACCCCCTGGAGGCCGTGCAGGCGATGGACCGGATCGCCCGGGAAGTAGAGCGCCAGCGCCGAGGGCGGAGCCCCGCCTTCGACCTCGCGGTCGGCCGGCGCTCGAACGGCGAGGCCCTGCGGCTCCAGCCAAGGGGCGGGGCCCGCACCGAGGACGCCATCGCCGTCGCCGTCTGCGCCGCCGCCGAGCTGCTCGACACCCGTGTCATCGCCTGCTTTACCAGCAGCGGATTCACGGCGCGCACGGTGGCCGCGTACCGGCCCTCCGTTCCGATCGTCGCCGTGACGCCCGAGCCCGACACCTTCCGCGCACTCTCCCTCGTCTGGGGCGTGGCGCCGGTGCTCGTGGAGCATCTCCCCAACTACGAGTCCATGCTCGCGGTGGCCCGCGAGCAGCTCCTTGCGCGGGGGTTCGCACAACCCGGCGACCGCCTCGTGGTCACGGCAGGTGTGCCGTTCGACGTTCCGGGAACGACCAACCTGCTCAAGATCGAGACCGTGTAGCGGCATGCGGCTGACGTTCCTCGGCACCGGCACCTCCTTCGGCGTGCCGCAGATCGGCTGCCGCTGCGCCGTGTGCCACTCGACCGACCCGCGCGACCGCCGCACGCGCGCGGGAGCCCTGCTCGAAGCCGGCGGCACGACACTCCTGCTCGACACGCCCCCGGAGCTCCGGCTTCAGCTTCTCGCGGCGCAGGTGTCCCTCGTGGACGCCGTGCTCTACACCCACGAGCACGCCGATCATACCGGCGGAATCGACGATCTGCGCATCTTCACCGTGCGGCGAAAGTCCCATCTTCCGGTGTATGGCCCCGCGGAAACGCTCTCGATGCTCGAGCAGACCTACCGCTACATTTTCGACTCGAGCGTGACCGCGTTCGAGGGAACGTCGAAGCCGCACCTCGACCCCCGTCCGCTCGAGCCCGGCAGGGAAGTGCAGATTGGAGGCGTTCCGGTGCTTCCGCTGGCGTTCCCCCACGGCAACCTTCGCGTCTTCGGGTATCGCTTCGGGCCGGTCGCCTACTTGACCGACGTGAAGGAGGTCGGGCCCGCCGAGGAAGCAGCGCTCCGCGATCTGGAAGTGCTGGTCCTGAACGCGCTCTGGTGGCGGCCGCATCCCACCCACTTGAGCATCGCGGAGGCGGTGGAGCTCGCAGGGCGGGTCGGCGCCCGCCGCACGTTCCTCACCCACTTGACCCACGAAACCGGCCACGCCGAGCTGGCAGCCCGGCTTCCCGCGGGTGTGGCCCCGGCTCACGACGGCCTGATGGTGGAGGTGTTCTGATGCGGTTGCGGTATGGCCGGATGCTGCAGGACGGACTCGACGGCGAGCACGGAATTCCGCGGCGCCGCCTCGGCGAGCTGGCGCGGCGCTTCACCGAGGTGCAGGCGGAGGTTCGCGAGCGGCGAGCGGCGGGAGAGTACGGATTCATGGGCCTGACTGAGCAGGCCGCGACCGTGGACCGCATCACCCGCTTCGCAGAGGGCCTGGGCCAGGCCTACGACCACGTCCTGGTGCTCGGCATCGGCGGCTCCGCCCTGGGCGCGCGCGCGCTGCTCACGGCGCTGCGCCGTCCCGGGTGGAACGAGTGGGACGACGAGGGTCGCGAGTTCTTCCCCCGGCTCACCATCCTCGACAACATCGACCCGACCACGGTGCACTCGGCCCTCCAGCGGATCGACCCGCGGCGGGTCCTGGTGAATGTGATCAGCAAGTCCGGCGGCACCGCGGAAACGCTTGCCCAGTACCTCGTCGTGCGGCACTGGCTCGAACAGTCCCTCGGCGCGGCCGCGAGCCGGCACTTCGTATTCACCACCGACCCCGCGAAGGGCGTCCTTCGTGAACTGGCCGGTCGCGACAGTATCGCCACGCTCGATGTCCCGCCAGAAGTCGGCGGGCGGTTCAGCGTGTTATCCCCTGTCGGGCTGCTGCCGGCGGCACTGGTGGGGATCGACGTGTCCGGACTCGTGGCGGGCGCGCGCCGCGCGCTGGAACGGGCGGAGGAGGATGAACTGCTCCGGAACCCCGCGGGGCTGTACGCCGGGCTTCACTGGGCGGCCGATACGGGGCTCGGGGCCCGGGTCCACGTGATGATGCCCTACACCGATCGCCTTCGGGATGTCGCCGAGTGGTTCCGCCAGCTCTGGGCCGAAAGCCTCGGCAAGCGAGTGGATCGGGCGGGGAACGTGGTCCACGCGGGCCCCACACCGGTCGCGGCAGTCGGCGCGACCGACCAGCACTCGCAGGTGCAGCTCCTGATGGAAGGCCCGTTCGACAAGGCGATCACGTTCCTCACGGTGGAGGATGCCGGGGTGGATGTGCCCATCCCCGGCCGTGACGGCCTGCCGGCGGAGCTTGCCTATCTCGCGGGCAAGACGCTGGGCGCCCTGCTTCGCGCCGAGTACCAGGCCACCTCGGCCGCGCTCGCACGCATGGGGCGCATGAGCTGCACCCTCAGCCTTCCGGACCTGGCGCCGGTGACGCTCGGTGAACTGCTGATGTTCTTCCAGATCGCGACGGGCTACGCCGGGGCCTGGTACGGCGTGAATCCGTTCGACCAGCCCGGCGTGGAGCTCGGGAAGCAGCTCACATTCGCTGCGATGGGCCGTCCCGGGTTCGAGGGTCCCGCGGTCGCCGAGCCTGCCTCCGGGGACGAGGCCTAGCCTCGTTTGACGCTCGGCGCACCGGCGGTCTATCTTGAGGAAGTACCCTGGACTTTGTGTCGAGGAGTCGTGACGTGACCGACCACACCCGTAAGGCGGCCGACCTGTTCGGCGGCGCCGTGACGCTCGTCCCCGGTGGCGTAAAGCTCAACGATCCGGCGGCCCTCCGCTCATCGGCCACCGACCGCCTGGTGTATCAGGCTGTCTTCGGCGACGAAGCCGATCGCGAGGCCGCCCGCTGGCTGCTCTGGGAGCTCGGCCAGGTGACGGGGGCCCGCCCCGCCTCGATCAATGAGTTGTACATGGCACGGGGCCGCGGCGAGTGCGGCGGATTCACGGTGCCGGCGATCAACGTCCGGATGCTGGCCTACGATTCCGCACGCGCGGTGTTTCGTGCGGCCCGGGCGGGGAAGGCGGGGGCGATCATCCTCGAGATCGCCCGGAGCGAAATCGCCTACACGGAACAGCGGCCCGCCGAATACGTGGCGGTCGTCATCGGGGCGGCGCTCCGGGAAGGCTACACGCTTCCGCTGTTCATCCAGGGTGATCACTGCCAGGTAAATGCGAAAAAGTATGCGGCAGACGCGGACGCCGAAGTGGGAGAGGTGCAGAAGCTGATCGCCGAGGAGGTGGCGGCGGGCTTCTACAATGTGGACGTGGACACCTCGACCCTCGTGGATCTGTCGCAACCCACACTCGACGAGCAGCAGCGGGCCAACTACGAGCGCTGCGCCGAGATCACCGCCTTCATCCGGGAGCGCGAGCCGGAGGGTGTCACCGTCTCGGTAGGCGGCGAGATCGGCGAAGTCGGGCACAAGAACAGCACCGTCGAAGAGCTGCACGCCTTCATGCAGGGATACAATCGTGCCCTCGCAGCCCTCGGACCCTACGAGGGAATCAGCAAGATCTCCGTGCAGACGGGCACGTCGCACGGCGGGGTCGTGCTCCCCGACGGCTCCATCGCCGAGGTGAAGCTGGACCTCGACGCGCTGGCCGCGCTGGCCCGCGAGGCCCGGAACGGCTACGGCCTCGCCGGGGCGGTGCAGCACGGCGCCAGCACGCTGCCCTCCAATGCCTTCAGCCATTTCCCGCGGGTCGAGGCCTGCGAAATCCACCTGGCGACGAATTTCCAGAACATCGTGTTCGACCACCCGAGGCTTCCCGCCGACCTCCGGAAGCGAGCCTACGCCTGGCTCGACGAGAACGCGCAGGGCGAACGCAAGGCGGGGGATTCCGACGAGCAGTTCTATTACAAGGCCCGGAAGAAGGCCATCGGACCCTTCAAGCGCGAGTGCTGGGACCTGCCGCAGGATGTGCGGGATGCGGTGGCCGCTGACCTGGAAAAGACCTTTCGGTTCCTGTTCGAGCAGTTGAACGTCAACGGGACCGAATCACTGGTAGACCGGTTGATCCACGCGCCGGTCCAGCACCACGCCTCGCTGGAAAAGGTGCTGGTGTCGGCCGAGGACGACCCTGACGCGGGAGAATGACATGCCACAACATGACAACGACGAAGTCGTCTACGTCCGCGAGGAGCACACGCCCGGCCTCGCGTGGTTCGTCGCCGGCGCAGTCATCGGAGCCGGCGTTGCACTGCTGTTCGCGCCCCAGAGCGGGGCCGAGACCCGCCGGCAGTTGAAGCGGAAGGCGCGTCACGTCCGGCAGATGGCCGAGGACGGGCTTGAAGAGCTTGGCGACCGGTGGGACGAAGGAAAGGAGCGCATGCGCGAGACGATCCGCGAGGGTGCGCACCGCGTGCGGGAGCGCGTGCAGGACGCCCGGGAACGCGCCGAGGAGACCGTGGAAGGCGTGAAGAGCGCGGGTCATACCGCCCGTGAGGAGCTCGAGCACCGCCTGTCCGAGGCCCGCAGCCGCCGCCGTGCCACGACCGTGGCCGACGACGAAGGGACCACCGCCTGATCGAGTCCCGCCTGGGCGGCTGGCATCGCTCCTTCGGGGGCTTTCTTCGGCGGACCCTGCAGGCGGCGGACGAGAACAACATCCCCTTCCTGGCCAGCGCGCTCACATTCGATGCGCTGCTGGCGGCGATTCCGTTTGTCCTCCTCCTTCTGGTCGGGCTCACCTACCTGGCCCAACTCCTGGCCAACGGGCAGACGACCGACCTCACGTCCCTGTTCGAGTCGTTTCTCCCGCCCCATTCCACCGCGCCGGGGCGGGATCCGTTCGCGCTGATCGAGGGGACGCTGGTCCGCATCATGGAGAACCGGGACAAGCTCTCCCTCGTGGCGGTGCCCACCTTCATCTGGTTCAGCACCCGCCTGTTCGCCAGCGTCCGCACCGCGCTCAACCACATCTTCGATGTCGCCATCCGGCCGCCCCGTCGCCGGCACTTCGTCTTGAGCTACCTGTTCGGCAAGCTGCGCGACGTCCTGATGGTCATTCTCACCCTTGGGATCTTCCTCGCCAACACGGCGCTATCCGCGGCCGTCGGCTTCGCGCGCGCGCGGGGCGAGGCGCAGTTCCCGCGGCTGGGCTTCCTGTTCGGCTCCGTCGGCCGGTGGCTGCCGGAGGTGTTCGGATTCCTCATGGCCTTGAGCCTCTTCTTCTTCGTGTACAAGTACGCCTCGGTCCGCCGGCTCCCCGCCCAGGCGGCGCTGGTGGCGTCGGCCTTCGCGGCCCTCGCCTTCGAGCTCGCCAAGCGGCTCTTCGGTGTCTACCTGGCGAATGTCGCCGAGGTCCAGGGGTTCTCGCTCGACCTCAACATCGGCGCGGCCATTCTGACGGTGCTCTGGGTGTACTACACGGCGTTGGTGTTCCTGCTGGGAGGGGTCGTGGCGGAAACCTGGCAGCTCGGGACGATGCAACGGCGGCAGCGGGCGATTCTCACCTAGGCGACTCCTCCTCCTCCTCCACGACGATCTCGAGGCCGGCGAGCGATTCCGGTTCGTCCACGCGGGCCTGGATGCGGAGCGGCCGTCCCCGAAGCCGGCGCGCCGCCAGATCGCGGGGATCCACCTCGAGGTCGTATTCGCCGGGCCGCACCCCCATCACGTAAAAGCTCCCGTCGACGAACGTCGCGATCTGCCGCCGCCGGCCCGTCGCGCGGTCGATCAGGTTGAGGGTGAGGCTGCCGACCGGCCGCCGCTCCGGTCCCCTGACCACCCGACCCTCAAGGATCGCACCGGGTACGAGCGGCAGGTTGAGCTCGCGCACCGCGTTGGGAGGCGGGGCCACGCTCGCCGTGGTGATCGCGGGCACGTAGAGCGGATTGTCCAGTGACAGCGAGTCGATCTCGACCTGCACCGGCTCGAAGGCGGGGATGTCCCACACCTGGAACCGGCCGAGGGAATCCGTCCTCGCAACCTGCGATCCGACGACGACGCGCACGCCAAAGACGCCTTCCTCGTCGACGTCCGGCCTCCCGTTGCCGTTCCGGTCCACGAACACCCGCCCCGACACGCCCGACCGCTCGAGCGAGGGGCCAGGGGCTGTCGTGAGCCGCTTCCGGCTGTCGTCGTAGATCACCGACCCCTGGAAGGATTGCACGGTGCTCCCCTCGCCCACCGTGGGCTGGAGGGCGAGGGTCGAGGCCCGCACCGAGGGCAGGTACGAATTGAGGGTGAGGGAGAACAGCGTGCCCGGCGTCCCATCGCGCCACGCCGCCCCGAGTTCCACGCGGAGCGCCGGTCCCAGCGATCTCGCGACATACCCCGCGGCCAGGTTCATCCCGCCGGTCGCCTCCATCTCGAGGTCGCCGCGGAACCACAGATTCCGGAGTGCCCCCCAGGATGGACGGCCTGTGGCGAACGCGTTGACACCGAGAAACTGCCGGCTCTCCGCGGGCCCGTCCGAGGGTCCAGTCCGGTCCAGTCGGGCGTACGGGTACAGCCGCGCACTGCCTGCCTGCAGGGAGGCACGGATTCGGGCGCGGGTCACATCCTGGCCGAGGTTGTCGTCGATTTGCGCCTGGCCCTCGAGGTAGAAGGACCCCGAGCCGACGAGCGGCCGCAGGAAGGCGTCGAACACCCAGAGCCCCTGGCGGTTTGCCTGGGTGATGACCGGCTGCACCACGTCCGTGTCGAAGCGGGCATATTCGGCGCCGAGCCGGAAATCGATGGAGGGCTCGAAGCGCGCACCTCCGCGTACATACGCATTCCCCACGACTTCGCCCTCGAGGGAAACCGCGTTGCCGATGAGCCCGGTCGCGAGCGCGTAGGGATGCATCAGGCTCGAGAGCGAGTCGCGCCAGTAGTGCTCCGCCCCGCCTCGGATCGTCACCCGGCGGGAGACACCGTACCGCAGGTCGACGTTGGCGGCAGCCTCGCACAGCGGATCGCGGCACTCGCCGCCGGCCACGCCATACTCGAATCGGCCGCTGGGCAGCTGTTCGCCGATAATCTTGTAGGTGCGATTGAATTCCCGCATCTCACCCGCGGGCCCGTACGCGACAAAATCCACAGGATTGTCACCGTACCCTACCGGCAGCTCGAGCGCGTAGCGGCCGAACGCGTCCACGCTGTCGAACGCCACCAATTGCCCGCCCTGATACGCCTCCAGCTGCCAGCCGGCCGGCAAGTCCCCGTAGTACCGGAGCGAGCCGACATGGCTCGGGCGGAGGAAAGGCGCGTTGGTCACGGACGCGCCGCGAACCGAGCGAAATCTTGGCCCCGTCAGCGGCCCGTCTCCCAGTCGGAGCTGCTTCACCCACCTGCTGTCACGCCAGACACCGGTCCACGATGCGTCGAACTCCGTCTCACCGCTCTCGATGGTGCCGAGGCTTCGGAGCCCGAGCTCCAGCGAGCCGCCGGCGAGTCCCGAGCCGAGCCCCAGCGAATACGCACCGTGCCCCAATGGGTCCTCTCCGAGCGGGAATGAAACGGTGTAATCCAGGAGCACGCCCTCGAACGGCCGCCGGGTCTGCCCGACCACGAGATCCGGAGTGACGCCCTGCTGTCGGCGGATCAGTGCGTCGCGCTGCGATTCGCGCTTGAGCCGCCGCGCGACGGGGAGGGACTCGGGATTGGTGACGGCCACAATCAGGTCGGCCCAGTCCACCGCGAACTCGAGCCTGAGCAATTCGCCCAGCCGCCTGCTCGCCAGGTAGAGCTCCCCGTCCTGGAACACCAGGTCGCCGGGCGCGAGCCCGACGCGTCGATCGCCGGCGCTGATCGTGTCCGCTCCGACCGCCATGCGAACTCGGGTCCCCTCCGGTTGCAGGTGGAGCTCCAGGACACCAGCGGGTGTCAGCTCGTACCCGATCTCGGCCAGTTCGAGGAACCGGCTCATCGGAAGCAGCACCTCGTCGCCGTCACGAATGGCGGGCACGGTGCGGCTGACGAGCCGGCCGAACTGGAGGTCGATGATGACTGGTTCCGGATCCCGGCGGCGCGCCGACACGTACCCGGGCCTGCGCGAGCTCAGGAAGCTCGACTGTGGCAGGGCATCGGGCTGGGTGGCCCGTACGACGGGCGCGAGCGCGTCCGCGCGCGCGGACGTCCGCACAATCCGGTGGCGCGTGCCGGGGCCTCGGGGCAGCGCCCCGATGATTGCGGCCTGGGCGGGGCGGAGCGCGACGGTACGCGGCGCGGCCGGTCGCTCCGACTTCGAGGGCTTGCGCCGTATCGAGAGGGAGGAATGCGATTCCGTAGCGGAGGTGTCCGTTGCGCGAACCCGGCCGATCGCGAAGGTGCCGACGGCCAGAAACCCGAGCGCCAAGAAGCCGAGGAGCAAGGCCCTGCGGCGCGCGGGCGGCATTTCAGAGATAGCTGATCGTCACGACGATATTCCCAACGTACACTCCTGGCGCCTGCGAGGCGGATGGGCTGACCGTGCCGCCGAGCCAGAGGTAGATGTTGGGCTGCGGCGGTGGCCCCAGGCGGCCCGTGGTGCCGACGTTGGGATTGAAGGGCGTTGCGGCGCCGACACCGGGATTGCCACGGCGCCAGCGCGCGGAGGTCGCGCCGAAACTGATCGGCATCGTGATGCCGGGGACGGCCTGAGTATTCGGAAGCAGGGAGGGCAGGGTAAGACTGATGTTGACGAACGCGTTGGCCGTGCCGACCACTTGCCACCGGCCGGCATTGGCGGAGGTCGGGAGAACGGTCGCGGGCACCCCGCGGGTCACCGTGCCGAAATCAAGGTCGGCCAGCGACGAGATCGTGATGCCGTTGCCCACGATCATCGCATTGACGGGGATCGTGGTGGAAAACGACTGCGCCCCGAGCGGACCGGGTGCGAGCGCCAGCAGCGCCGGAAGCAGCAGCCGCCTCACCGGACTTCGACCTCGGCCGAATCCCGGACCGCTGGCGCGCGGAGGACGACCTTGGGCGGGAGGTCGGTCCGTTCGGATGCGACCTCGAGTCGCACCTTGTACCGGCCCGCGGCCAGGCGGCCGACCGGGATGCCGATTCGAGGATCGAGCTCGTAGTAGACGGCGACGGGCAACTCGGTCGTGCCGACGACTTGACCGGCGGAATCGACGACTTCAGCCCGCGCGGTGCCGAGGTACGCGGACTGACCCTGCCGCGTGAGCTTCATCCGCGCGAACACACTGTCGCTCTCGTAGGCGGCGCGGAGCGGTCCGGCGGCGAGGCCGGTGGTGAGGGCGCCCTTCCGGTACGTGAGGGCGATGACCGTCCGGACCTCGAGCGTGAGGCCGACCCGCACCGCGACGGTGTCGGTAACGCCCGCAACCGGCACCTGGCCGCCTTTCGCGCCGATGATCACCCGCGCCCAGTACTCACCGTCAGCCAGTCCCTGTGGGGGGGTTGCGAGGAGGCGGACCGTCTGTCGCTGTTGCGGCGGCACCGTGACCCGCCTCGGAAATGCCTGGATCCACGCGGTCGCGGAGGGCTGACCTGGGGGCGCCGAGTCGGATAGCGGCAGGCTGATATCACCCGCCGAGTCAGTCTGCGGGTAACCGAACGCAAGGGAAATCGTCACCTCGGCGGGCGTGCTCCCCGGATTGAACAGAGTGATCGAGCCGGCCCGGGTCGTGTGATCGATGTGCACCGCGTGGGGTGCCACGAGGACGCCCTGCGCCAGGACGGGGCAGGGGAGGGCCAGCGAGAGCAGGGTTAACCAGCATGCGCGATTCATCACAGCCCGACGTAGCTCACGGTGAGGGTGATGGTCGCCGTATACGTCCCCGATCGCTGGCCACCAGCGGGCAGGGCCTGGCCCCCGAGGAACACGGCGGCGCGACCATTATTGGACAGCGTTCCCACGAACGGCACTCGCGGATCGAATCCCACCTGGCTCGTTACCGTCTCCGCCTGCGAGAATCCGGCGTCCGACGCGCCGAAGCTCAGTGGCATCGTGGCCCCCGACGGGCCGTTCATCGCCGTCGGGAGCGTGAACTGGAGCTGCACGCCGCCATTCTTTTCACCCGTCAGGCTGTACTGTCCGCTGTTCGCCGCGTCGGTGCGGAGGATCAACGCGGGGACGCCCGGGATTACGGTGCCGAACTGGAGGTCTCTGACGCCCGTGACCCGCAGCGGCCTGCCCTGCGCGAACAGGGCGGCAGGGCCCGCGAGGGCCAGTGCCATGGCCACCAACGCGGCCCGTCCACAGGTCTTCAACACAGGTCCAGATGCGCGCACCGGCGGTCAGGGCCTGAGCCCTGCCGCCGGTGTCGCCGCCTCCGAAGCGAGCGATTACAGCCCGGTATACGCCACCGTCATTGTGACGTTGGCCGTGTAGAGCCCGGCGACCTGCGCCGCGGTCGGGCTCACCTGACCACCGAGCCACACGAAGAGCGTGCCGCCGGCGGCGAGATTTGTGGTCTCGGTGCCGGCCGGGCTGAAGGTCGTCGCAGCGCCCTGGGTGTTGGTCCCGTTGCGCGCCGCGGTCCACGACCCGATCGCCAGGTTGTTGCCGCCGTTCACGAGGTTCGTCGGCAGGATGAAGTCGATGGTGACCTGGGCACTGCCCTGGCCGGCCACGTCGAAGCGCCCGGCCGAGGCGCCACCGGTGATGGCATCAACCGTCTTGTTGACGCCGGGGAAGACGTTGCCGAATTCGAGAGCAGTGGCGCCGGTCACGGTGAGCGGCGTCTGCACCGTGGCGTTGGCGGCGATGCTCCCGCTCACCTGCGCCTGGGCCACGGAGGCTCCGGCGAGGGCGACAGCAGCGAACGCGAGGGCGAGCTTGGAGGCGGTGGACATCTCGGTGCATTCCTTGGTTAAGGAGTCACTGGGGGCTGAAGTTCGTCCCGCGCCGCCTGGTCCCGACGGCGAGTTGTCTCGTCGAGGAGCAAGCCCTATGCCGATATTGGCACGGACCGGGAAAACCCGAGGTGCAGGGGGCGGATTCGGGTGACTTACTGGCTCAAGTCATTATGGGACTTGGAGATAAACGGAATGGAGAGGTGTCAATTTTCTCGACATTCGGGCCCCCAAATGAGCTAGGCCGGTACGACTCTCTAACCCATTGTGACTCCAGCGCTTATACCATCGTCCCGGGGAGGCGCGCAACGACACGCACTATTACCCGTGATAGCGGGCTTCTGCGCTAGTGCTTCTAGTCACAAGGACTTCGCGGAAATCCGGGAGCCCAATTCCAGTTGCCAAGTTTCTGGCCGCCGGGATCACAACACCGCTCATCGAACTCCCGCGTACTGCAAGACTCCCATCCCCGGCCGGGCGCCCTTATATTCACGGCGCCCCAGGTCCGAAGGGCGCTGGCGCGCGAACCGCGTCAGGACCTCGCCGGTAGCAGCGCTAAGCGATGTCCGGTGTCGCTTCGGGGAGCCTGGGGCACTTTTCCTTCCTGGAACCGCCTCCTATGCCCATTGCACTCGCCCGCCGCTACCGCCCCCGTCGCTTCGCCGATCTCCTCGTCCAGGATCATGTGAGCGCAGCTCTTCGGGGAGCGATCGCAAGCGGGCGGGTGGGCCACGGCTACCTCCTCACGGGTCCGCGCGGGGTGGGCAAGACCACGGCGGCGCGCATCCTCGCGATGGCGCTCAACTGCGAGCGGCGCGACACTGTGTCCCCGCGCGGAGAGCCCTGCGGTGAGTGCGAGAGCTGCACCCGGATCTGGAACGGCTCCGCCAGCCTCGATGTGATCGAGATCGACGCCGCGAGCAACCGCGGGGTGGACGACGCCCGCGAGCTGCGCGAACGCGCGATGTACGCCGCCTCCCAGGAGGGGCACCACAAGGTGTACATCGTGGACGAGGCGCACATGCTCACGCGCGAGGCGTGGAATGCGCTGCTCAAGATCCTCGAGGAACCGCCGCCCGGCGTCGTCTTCGTGTTCGCCACCACCGAGCCGGCCAAGATCTTCAACACCGCCGCGCCGGTGCTCTCGCGGCTCCAGCGGTTCGACTTCCGGCGGATCGGACCGGCCGCGATCCGCGACCGCCTGCGCGAGGTGCTCGAGCAGGAGGGGCTCTCCGCCGATGAGGATGCCCTCACCCTGATCGCGAAACACGCGGACGGCGGCATGCGCGATGCCCTGTCCGTGCTCGACCAGTGCCTGAGCTTCGGTGAGGGGGCGGTGACCGCAGAGCGGGTCCACGAAGTGCTCGGGCTGGTGAGTGACGAGCTGTACGGCGAGGTGCTTCGCGCCGTGACCGCCCGCGAGCCCGCTGCCATCTTCCCCCTCGTGGGCAGGTTACTCGACAGCGGCGCGGACCTGGCCGAATTCGCCAACGGGCTCGGCGAATTGCTGCGATCCCTGCTCATGCTCCAGGTCGGCGCCACGCCCGAGGATCTCACGGAGGCGATGCGGCGGCTGCTTGAGGAACACCGGGGTATGCTGTCGGACGGCGACGTTCTCCGGATGCTGCGCCTGCTCGGCGAAAGCGAGACGGCCATCCGCCGCAGCGGCAACGCGCGCCTTGCGGTCGAGACCCTGCTGCTCCGGTGGGCGCTGATGGACCGCACGGTGAATCTCGAGGAGGTCCTCGCCGCCGGATCGCGCCCGGAAAGGGGATCGCCTTCGCGCGGGCGGCCCTCGACGACCTCCAGCGCTCCCGCCTCCCCGTCCCCCGCGCCACCCCCAAAGGCGCAATCGATCGAAAGCCGACTTACGATCCCGGGGCTGCAGGAGGCGTGGGAGACTGTCGTCGCGCAGGGACGTGAGAAGAGCAGCTTCCTCGGTGCCGCACTCGGGGCGGCCGTTCCGGTCGAGGTCGAGGGCGAGATCGTCACGCTGTCCCTCGCCGGCGAGAATCCGATCCATCGCGAAGCGTTGGAGCGCCAGCGCGCCATCGTCGAGGAAATTCTCGGTGGGCTCTCCGGCAGGCGCGTGACGGTGCGGCTGGCGCGCGCCGCGCCCCCCGTCGCGGAGGCGCGCCCCGCGCGCCTCACCGAGGCCGGTCTGCGCGCTGAGCGGCTGCAGAAAGTGCGGCAGAAGGACCCCGCGCTCGACGTCGCCGCAACCGAGTTAGATTTGGAAGTGTTGGAGTGACGCCGGCCGGGTTGCCTCCCGGTCCGGGCGTTCCTACTTTCAGGCGGGACAGGATCTTAGACGTCGCATGGCAGACCTACAGCAACTCTTCCAGCTCGGCCAGCAGGTTCAGGGCCGGCTGCAGCAACTCCAGACGGAACTGGCCGATCGGACGGTGGAGGCCGGCGCCGGTGGCGGCCTGGTGCGCGTGACGGTCGACGGCCGCGGGCTGGTGCGCTCGATCACCATCGATCCGGAGGCCTTCGAGGGCCGCGACGCGGAGCTGCTGTCGGACCTGGTGCTGGCCGCGATCGCCGAGGCACAGCGCCGCGCGGCGGACATGGCGCAGGCGGCCATCCGGAGCGTGCAGCCCTCTCCTCCCGGCATCCCTCTCTGACGGTGAGCGCGATCGAGTCGCTGATCGCCGAGTTCGCCCGGCTGCCGGGAATCGGACGGAAGACCGCTCGGCGCCTCACCTTCCACCTCCTGCAGCAGGCGCCCGACGAAGCGCGCCGTCTGGCCCGGGCCCTCGAAGCCGTCGCCGAGCAGGTGCGTCCCTGCGAAGAATGTGGCAATGTCAGCGAGGAGTCCCGCTGCGAGATCTGCCGCGACCCGCGCCGGGACGCGAGCGTGCTCTGTGTGGTCGAGGAGCCCTCGGTCGTGCAGGCGGTCGAGCGCTCCACGGAGTTCCGCGGCCGTTATCACGTGCTGGGTGGCCGGCTCTCGCCGCTCGATGGCGTCGGTCCCGAGGCGCTCCGCATTGACAGCCTGCTCCGCCGGGTACGCGCGGGCGGCGTCCGCGAGGTGATCCTCGCCACCAACCCGTCGATGGAGGGCGAGGTGACTGCGACGTATCTGCAGCAGGTGCTCGCAGGCGAGGGCGTACGTGTCACGCGGCTCGCGCGTGGGCTCCCGGTGGGTGGCGATCTCGAATACGTGGACGGCGTCACGCTCGCCCACGCCCTCCTCGCCCGGCAGGACGTCGGATGAGGCGGGGTCGGGCCCTCCTGTTCGCCGGCGGAGCCGCACTCGGCCTCGCGGCGGGCTGGCGCCTGGCCCAGCGAACCCTTGAGCACAATCGCGCCGCGCTGTTCAGTCCGCGGCCGCTCCGGCGGCTGGCCGCCCTGGGTTACCTGGCCGGGGAGCCCTCGGTGGAAACGGCACACCTGCTCCGCGACTACGTGGCCTGGGAGCGGCGGCCGGCTCTTCGCCGGCGCGCCGAGGCGATGCTTCGGCGGCTGGAAGTCACACTCCGCTAGGGAGACACCAAATGTCCGGCGCCTCCAGCTGGTCGCTTGGCGAAGACGACCACCACCGCATCCAGGGCCTGCTCGTCGGGTTCCTCCGGGAGTCCAACGCGCGGACCGCGCTTCTGGTGGATCGGACCGGGCAGATGGTCGCGACGGTGGGCGAGTCGCCGGCCTTCGACGCCACGGCCTTCGCGTCCCTTGCCGCCGCGGACTTCAGCGCCAATGACCAGCTCGCCCGCCTGATCGGCGAGGCGGAGTTCGGCTCGCTGTTCCATCAGGGCGAGAAGGAATCGATGTACCTGGCGGACATCGCCCGGCGTGTGATCCTGGTCGTGCTGTTCGACAACCGCACGACCCTCGGCCTGGTCAAGCTCCGGGTGAAGGGTACGGTGGGCGAGCTGAGCCAGCTCTTCATCGAGATGTTCTCCCGGCAGGGCGGCATCGCGCCGCGGGTCGAGCAGGACTTCCTCGGCGACGCTGAGGATGAAATCGACAGACTCTTCGGCGAGTAGGGGACCGCGCGCATGTCGATGATCAACTACGCGTCCCGCGAGATCAACTGCAAGCTCGTCTACTATGGCCCGGGCCTGGGCGGCAAGACGACCAATCTCGAGCACGTGTATAACAAGGTCGCCCCCGGCGCCAAGGGAAAGATGATCTCCCTCGCGACCGAGACCGAGCGCACGCTGTTCTTCGACTTCCTCCCCGTCGACCTCGGGACTATCCGCGGATTCAAGACCCGCTTCCACCTCTATACGGTGCCGGGGCAGGTCTACTACAACGCCTCGCGCAAGCTCATCCTCAAGGGTGTGGACGGCGTGGTCTTCGTCGCGGACAGCCAGGTCGAGCGGATGGAAGCGAACATCGAGGCCATGCAGAACCTCTACGACAACATGGCCCAGCACGGGTACGACCTGACGCGCATTCCGTTCGTGATCCAGTACAACAAGCGCGACCTCCCGAATGCCGCGCCGGTGAGCGACCTGCAGGCTGCGCTGAATCCCGGATGGCTGGTCGAAGATCCCGCGCGCCAACGCCCGGCGCCCGATCCCTACCATGAGGGGGAGATGCTCGTCTCCCATCATGAAGAAGGATGGGTGGAACGCGCCGCGTATTTCGAGGCGGTCGCCATGACCGGCGATGGCGTGTTCGACACTCTCAAGGCCGTGAGCAAACTGGTCCTCAAGACCCTCGGCTAGGCGCTCCCGCGATGTGGACGCTGCCCAACATCATCACCATCGTGCGGATCGCGATGACCCCGGTCGTCGCGCTGCTCCCGTTCATCGAGGGCTACTGGCCGAAGTTCATCGCCTTCGTGGTCTTCGTGCTGACCGCGGTGACGGACATCTGGGACGGCTACCTCGCCCGCACCCGCAACCAGGTCACCGATCTCGGCAAGCTGCTCGATCCACTGGCCGATAAGCTGCTCCTCCTCGCCAGCCTCATCCCGATCTACTGGATCTCCCGGACCCGGCACGACCTCTACGACATTCCCATCTGGGGAAGTATTCCGCTCTGGGTGTGCCTCCTGCTGCTCGGCCGCGAATTCGCCATGACCGCGTTTCGGAGCTGGGCGGCGCGGAAAGGCGTCGTCATCGCCGCCGGCCGCGAGGGCAAGCTCAAGGCCGCGTTCCAGAATATCTTCATCGGCGCCACGATCCTCTGGTTCGCCTTCCGGGACGCCCGCCGCCCGCTCGGCCTCGAACAGAACCGCTTCTTCGGCTTCTGGAACGAGTTCCATGGCGGCTTCGTGGCGGTAACGCTCGCGATCGCGGCGCTGCTCACCGTATACTCCTTCGCCATTTACCTGATCCGGAACCGCAGCCTGTTCTCGCAGCGGGGGCGCTGAGCCCTTCCCGCCCAGGCATGGAACTCGAGCTCGTCACCATCGGCACCGAGCTGCTGCTCGGCTTCACGCTCGACACCAACGGCGCGGAGATCGGGCGTGCGCTGGCCGCGCAGGGCATCCGGCTCGCCCGGCGCACGAGCGTGCCGGACCGCGCGGACGATATCCGTGAGGCCGTCGCGGCCGCCCTCCGCCGGACCGGCGCGGTCCTCACCACCGGAGGCCTCGGCCCGACCAGCGACGACGTGACGAAACAAACCGTCGCGGGGTTGTTCGGGACGCCGGTCGTATTCGACGAGACCCTGTGGCAAGCACTCCTCGAGCGCTATGCGCGCTTTCGCCGGACGCCGACCGCCAACAATCGCAGCCAGGCCGAGATTCCCGAGGGCGCGATCGTGCTGCCCAACCGGTGGGGCAGTGCCCCCGGGCTCTGGCTCGAAGGCACCGCCGGTCTCGTCATCATGCTGCCGGGCGTGCCGGTCGAGATGCGCAATCTCCTCCAGCACGAGGTCATGCCGCGGATCACACGGCGGGGCGGAAGCGTGGCGAGCGTCATTCGGTCCGGCACGGTTCGCACCACGGGGATCGCCGAATCGGCCCTGGCCGAGCGGCTGGGGGACATCGAGACCCGGCTCGCCCCCCTGACGCTGGCCTACCTGCCCGGCGTGGCTTCGGTGGACTTGCGCGTCACGGCGTGGGACCTGCCGCCCCACGAGGCGGACGCCCGGCTTGAAGCCGCACTGGGGCTCCTCGAAGCCGGAGCGGGCGAGTTCGCGTACGGCAGGGGTGACGCCGACCTGGCCGCGGTCCTCCTCGCAGAGGCGAGGCGGCGCGGCTGCCGCATCGGAGTCGCCGAGTCCTGCACCGGCGGGCTCGTGGGGGGCCGTATCACGGCGGTTCCGGGCAGTTCCGATGTTTTTGTCGGGGGAATCGTCGCCTACTCGAACGAGGTCAAGCGCGAAGTGCTCGGGGTCGGCGCCACTACCATCGAGGCGCACGGCGCCGTGAGCGAGCCGGTGGCGGTGGAGATGGCACACGGTGCCGCGGCCCGCCTGGGGGCCGATATGACCATGGCGGTCACCGGCATCGCGGGCCCGGACGGAGGGACGGCCGACAAGCCCGTGGGCCTGGTCTGCTTCGGCTTCCACGTTCGTGGGCGCGAGGACAGCCTGCAGCGAGTGCTGTTCGGGGATCGTGAGGAAATCCGCGCCCGCGCTACCCAGCTGGCGCTCTTCGAGGCTCTCCGCCGCCTGCGTTCCCTGCCAGATTGACCGGTCGCAGGGGCACACGGGTTGCTGTTATCTTACACCATGCCTAGGAGACCCGATCCCGAAGTGGCTGACGACAGCCAGGTTACCGATCCCGCAGCCCCGGCAGCGGAGGTTGAATCGTCCGCCCCGCCGACGGGCAGCGCGGGTGTCCCCCTCGAGCCGGCCGATCAGGCCATCCGCCGCCTGGAAGGCGAGCTCGACGAGGTACGTGACCGGCATATCCGGCTCGCCGCGGAATTCGACAATTACCGGAAGCGCATGGCCCGAGAGCGCGCGGAACTGACCGAACGCGCCCAGGCTGGGCTCGCCGCACGGCTCCTCGATGTGCTCGACGACCTCGAACGGTTGCTCGGAGGAGATCACGCGGCCGGCTCCACGGATTCCGTGGTGCAGGGCATGGAGCTCGTGGCGCGAAAGCTGTGGAAGGAGCTGGAGGCGGCGGGACTCGAGCGGGTGGATCCGGTCGGCCAGGTGTTCGATCCAGGTGTGCATGAGGCTGTTGCCGTGCTGACGCCTCCGAATCCCGAGTTGGATCACCGGGTGAGCGCCACGTTCCAGCCCGGGTACCGTTTCAAGGGATCACTCCTGCGTCCGGCCCGCGTGCAGGTGTACGCCAGCCAGGGGCAGCCGTAAGTGGCCCAGCGGGACTTCTATCAGGTCCTGGGTGTGCCCGATACCGCCACTCAGGATGAGATCAAGAAGGCCTACCGGCGCCTGGCCAAGCAGTACCATCCGGATGCCAATCCCAATAACACCTCCGCCGCCGAGCGCTTCAAGGAAATCTCCGAAGCGCACACCGTGCTCGCCGACGTCGACAAGCGGAAGCATTATGACCAGATGCGGCGTCTCGGCGCGTTCGACGTGCGGCGCGGGGCGGCCACAGGCGGGCAGCGCACGGGGGCGCCCGGCGAGGAATCGTTCGACTTCGGCGATTTCGGAGGCCTGGGGGACATCTTCTCGTCCATCTTTGGCCGCGGCCGCCGCGAGGAAACGCGCGCGGAGGCGTTGGAGGCCGTTGTCGAGGTGCCGTTCCGGGTTGCGATGCTCGGCGGCAAGGTGCCGGTCACGCTACCTGTGATTCAGCCCTGCGTGACCTGCGGCGGTTCTGGCGCCGCGCCCGGTGCCAAGGTGTCGACCTGCCAGGAGTGCAAAGGCCGGGGCACGATCTCGTTCGGCCAGGGTGGCTTCGCGGTCAACCGGCCGTGCCCGGTCTGCCGCGGGCGCGGCACCGTGCCGTCGACGCCGTGTCCGACCTGTCAGGGGTTGGGGGAGGTGCGTGCCGAGCGGAAGGTGATGATCACGGTACCCCCGCTCACCGAGAACGGATCGAAGGTCCGGCTCAAGGGGCAGGGCCAGCCGGGGCGGGGTGCCGCGCCCGCCGGCGATCTTGTGGTGGTCTTCCAGGTGCAGCCCGACCGGTTCTTCAGCCGCGAGGGCCTCGACCTCGTTTGCGAGGTCCCCGTCAATCTCCCGCAGGCCCTGCTCGGCACGCGACTCCGCGTTCGCACGCTCGACGGCAAGAAGATCGTGCTCCGTGTGCCTGCAGGCACGCAGCCTGGCCGGAAGTTCCGCATCAAGGGCCAGGGGCTGGAGAAGGGGGGCCGCCGGGGTGATCAGATTGTGAAGATTCGGGTCGACCTGCCCGAGAAACTCAGCACTGAGCAGGAAGCGCTGGTCAAACAGCTCGCGGCCGACGCCGGCCTCACGTACTGAGGGGGGTCCGGACGTAAGTCTCCAGCAGGCGCCGGTGCGTCGCGCGTTCCTCCTCGGGCGAGGGGGGTTGGCGCTGGACGTAGGACCCGTCGGGCGACAGTTCCCACGCCTGGCGATTGTCCTCCCACATCGATTCCAGCAGCTCGCGCAGGCTTCTCCGATGGTGCGGGTCCTCCAGGGGTGCGATCGCTTCGATCCGCCGGTCCAGGTTCCGCGGCATCCAGTCCGCCGACCCGAAGTACGCCTCATCCTGCCCGCCATTGAGGAACCAGAACGCCCGCGAGTGCTCCAGGAAACGGCCGACGATGCTGATCACACGGATCCGCTCGCTCACTCCCGGAATCCCTGGCCTGAGGCAGCAGATCCCGCGGATGATGAGGTCGACGGTGACGCCAGCACGCGACGCCTCATAGAGCTCGAGAATGATCTCGTCATCGACCAGGGCGTTCATCTTCGCCAGGATGCGCGCCGGGCGACCGGCCCGCGCATGATCAGCCTCTCGCCGGATCATCTCCACGAACCGCTCTCGCATCCCGCGCGGGGCCACCAGCAGCTTGCGGAATCGCGCCGGTGCCCCGAAACCTGTCAGCACATTGAACAGGTCTGTCAGGTCGGCTCCGAGGTCGGGGTCCGCCGAGAATAGCCCGAAATCGGTGTACAGCCGTGCGGTCCTGGGGTTGTAGTTGCCGGTGCCGATGTGCACGTAGCGCCGGATCGCGTCGCCCTCGCGGCGGACGACCAGCATCACCTTCGTGTGTGTCTTGAGCCCCGACACGCCGTAGCTCACGTGGACTCCGACGTCCTCCAGCCGCTGGGCCCAGATGATGTTGTTCTCCTCGTCGAACCGGGCCTGCAGCTCGATCAGCACCGCCACCTGCTTGCCCCGTTCGGCGGCGTGGGCCAGCAGGCGCGCCAGGCTCGAGTCTCCACCCAGGCGGTACAGCGTCAGCTTGAGCGCGAGCACGTCCGGATCGTCCGCGGCCTGCTGGATGAAGCGCTCCACCGTCGTCGTGAAGCTCTCGTACGGGTGGTGGACGAAGAGGTCACCTTCGGCGATCACCTCGAAAATGTTGCGGTTGGTCGCCAGCCGCGCCGGCGTGACCGGATGGAAGGGAGGGTCCTTGAGCGCCGGGAGGTCGAGCGCCGACAGGGACATCAGGTCGGCGACATCGAGCAGGCCGGGCACCTCATACACGTCGGCGGTGCTGAGCTCGGTGGTCGGTGGATCCTGCTCCGCGTTGAATTCGGCGAGCAGCAGCGTGCGGAGGCTGGCTGGAGTCGAGGGGTGGACTTCGATGCGCACAACTTCCGCGAATCGCCGGTTCCGCACCTCTTCCTGGATGCGGCTCATGAGATCCTCGGCCTCGTCCTGGTCGATCTGCAGCTCGGTGTTCCGTGTGATGCGGAACGGGTACCAGCCGAGAATCTCCACGCCCGGAAACAGTGCCTCGAGATGGGCGCCGATGAGATGCTCCAGCGCCAGGTACCGCAGCGTGCCCGGCAGGGGCACCCATCTCGAGAGGATCTTCGGCACCTTCACCCGTGCGAACCGCTCCTCGCCTTCCCACCCGCGAAGCACCACGGCCAGCGACAGGCTCAGGTTCGAGATGTACGGAAACGGGTGGGCCGGATCGACGGCCAGCGGCGTCAGCACCGGAAAGACGTGCCGGTGGAAGTACTCGCGGAGATGCGCCTGGTCCTCGGGCGTCAGCTGGCCCTCGTCGGTCACGAGGTGGATCCCGTGATCCGCGAGCGACGGCAACAGGTCACGGAGCAGGCAGTCCTGCTGGTCCCGCACCTGCTCTCGCACCACCATGGCAATCGCCCGGAGCTGGTCTTCCGGGGTCAGGCCGTCCGCCGTGCGTTCGCTGAAGCCCACGCCGGCCTGCTGCCGAAGCCCCGCGACCCGCACCTGGAAGAACTCATCGAGGTTGCTGCTGTAGATAGCCAGGAACTTGAGGCGTTCCAGCAGGGGTGTTCTCGGGTCCTGCGCCTCGTGGAGCACCCTGCGATTGAACTCCAGCCAGGAAAGTTCCCGGTTGATGTACAGGGAGGGGTGCCGGAGGTCGTCCGGCGTCCCGGCCTGGCGGCCGGGGATGATTGCCTGGGTCATGTGGGGAATCTACCTCGGGACGGGGCCCCTGGCAGCCGGGCCCCTCAATCCTCCTTGACGACCATGGCGAGGATCACGCTCACGATGCCCACCACGAGCCCGCCCCAGAACGCCGGCCAGAAGCCGCTCACGGTGAAGCCCAGGTTCCAGACCTCCGAAAGCCGCGCCGTCAGGAGAAGCATGGCCGCGTTGATCACCAGGGTGAACAGCCCCAGGGTGACGAGCACGAGCGGGCAGGAGAGGATGGTGAGAATGGGGCGCACGAACGCGTTCACGATGCCGAACACCAGGGCCACGACCATCAGCTTGACCGGCCCGCCGTCAAACCGCATGCCGGGAATCAGCTCGACGGCGGCGAACAGGGCGATGGCGTTGATGGCCCAGCGGACGAGCAGGTACCTCATTGCGCCTCCAGATGTTCATCCACCCAGTCGAGGACCGTGCCCCACCAGAGCCGGCGGTTACGCGGCTTGGTCACGAAGTGATCCTCGTCGGGAAAGTAGAGGAATTTCGCCGGCACCGCGCGCAGGCGGAGCGCCGTGAACGCCTGCAGGCCTTCCGACAGGTCGACCCGGTAGTCGTTCTGCGAATGGACGACGAGCATCGGCGTCGACCACCGTCCGATGTAGTTCGCGGGAGACCATTTTTCCATCAGCGCGCGCGCAGGCGGCGCGAGCTGGGTGCCTCCGAACTCGTGGCTCGGGAACCACAGCTCCTCCGTCGAGCCGGCGAAGCTGAGCGGATTGAACATGCCGTCGTGCGCGACCAGGGCCCGGAAGCGCGTCGTATGCCCGGCCATCCAGTAGATCATGTACCCGCCGTACGAGGCGCCCGCAGCGGCGATCCGCGTGGTGTCCACGTAGCGCCGCGCGCCGAGCACGTCCAACCCCTTCATCAGGTCCTCGTACGGGTAATCTCCCCAGTGCTGGGAGATGCTGTTGGTGAACTTCTGTCCGTATCCGGTGGAGCCGTGGAAATTCACCGCGGCGACCAGATACCCGCGCGCCGCGAACATCGCATAGTTCCAGCGCGCATGCCATTCGTTGCGCCAGGCGCCCTGCGGCCCCCCGTGCACCAAGTAGATCACCGGGTATCGTTTCGTCTCGTCGAACCTCGGCGGCTTCATCAGCCAGCCAGACACGGAATCGCCGAGGGCGCCGACGAACTGGAACGGCTCCAGCGGGGTCAGCTCGAGCCGGGCCACCGCCTCGTCGTTGAGGCGGGTGACCTGCTTGAGCCCTCCACCGGATGACATGCTGGCGACCCAGACTTCCGCCGGCCGGTCCGCCTGCTCCCGGAGAAACACCATCAGGTCGCTCCGCGCGGCCGCCCGCGCGCTCCGGTTCACCCCGCCGGAGACGAGGCGGCTCCGCCGCCCGTTGCTGATTTCTATCCGGTAGAGCGCCATCTCTCCCCGCTCCTCGACCTCGGCGATCAGGGCCCGCGAGTCCGGCGTCCACGTGATCGCAGAGACACTCACGTCCCAGTCAGAGGTGAGCGAGCCCCGCTTCCCGTTTGCGCGCTCGTAGAGCATGACGTGCTGGCGGTCGGCCTCGAACCCCGGTGTGTTCATCGCCAGGTAGGCAATGTACCGGCTGTCGGGGGAGTAGGCGGGGCTGTGGTCGTTGGCGGGATTGGTCGTGAGCGCCTGTCGGCTCGAACCGTCCGGGCCCATCAGGAAGATGTCGTTGTTCGTGCTGAGGGCGAGGGCGGTGTCGGGATTGAACACCACCGCGACCTCGGTCCCGAACTGGCTGAACGCCACGTCGCGGCCGCCGAGCGCCAGCGTCGGCACATCCCGGTCGAGAGGAGTGATGTCCGAACCGGTGGAGTCACCGGTTTCGAGCCGGAACAAATGCCGCCTGCTGCCCTCCCGGAATTCATTCCAGTGGCGGTACATCAGGTCCGTCCACAACCTGGCCTCGGTCGTGTAGGGCCCCTCGCGCCGCTTGAGCTCGCTCTCGGTCGGCCATGCGACGTCTGCGGTGTAGAAGTACGCTTTCCCGCTCGGTGACCACCAGAAATCCGAGATGCCCCCTTGGACGCTCGTGACGCGGACCGGTTCACCGCCGCGGACCGGGAGCTGCCAGATCTGCGCGGTGCCGTCCCGGGTCGAGATGTAGGCCAGCAGCCGGCCGTCCGGCGACCACCGCGGAGCCCGCTCGTTGCCCGCCCCCGAAGTGACCTCCCACGCCTCTCCCGACTCGATCTGGGCCAGCCACACACGCGTGCGATTCCGGTTCTGGTCGAGCGATGGCTCCGACACGGTGAACGCGACCAGCTTGCCGTCCGGCGCGATCTGGGGATCGCTCGGCGTCTTGAGGGCGAGGAACCGTTCGACGGTGATCGGCTGGCGGCCCGCTTGCGCCGCCACGGGCGGCGCCACCGCCGCGAGGAGCGCCGGAGCAAGGAGGGTCGAACCAACAAGGAACCAACGGGCGGTGGGGTTCTGGCTCACCCGATCACGCCCCCGCCCAGCACGCGACCGTCCTCGCCATACAGCACCCCGGACTGGCCCGGGGTAATGGCGCGCGCGGGGGTCTGAAGCAGGAGTGAGATCGTGTCGTCAGTCCGGGCGAGCACGCTTGCCGGGAGCGCGCAGGCGCGGTAGCGGATCTGCACGGCGCAGGCATCGCCCGGCTGCAGCGGCGTGGCCAGCCAGTTCACCTCGGCCAGTGTCACCCTGTAGCCATCGAGTGCTTCCTCGGGGCCGACGACCACCTCCCGGCGCTCGGGACGGATCGCGACCACATACATCGGCGCTCGGGCGCCGCCGGGCAGGCCGCGCCGCTGCCCGATGGTGTAGCGCGCGAACCCGTTGTGCTCGCCGATCTGTTCTCCGGTGGTCGTCACCAGCGGCCCGCGGGCCAGCGCCGGCGCGTCCGCGGGGAGGTGGCGCTCCAGCACGGCGACGTAGTCGTCGTTCGGGACGAAGCAGATCTCTACCGATTCCGGCTTGTCCGCAGTGGCAAGATGGAGGCGGCGCGCGGCGGCGCGGGTCTCCGCCTTGGTCGAGGTCCCCACCGGGGTCAGCATCCGGGCCACGACCGCACGATCGATCCCCCAGAGGAAGTAGCTCTGGTCCTTGGCCGGGTCGGAGCCGCGGTAGAGTGCGCCATCCCGCGCGATCGCGTAGTGCCCGGTGGCGATGTAGCGGCAGTCGAGCGCGTCGGCATGGGCCAGGAGGTCGCGGAACTTGGTGAACGAATTGCAGCGGACGCACGGGATCGGCGTCCGTCCCCGGCCGTACTCGGAAACGAAATTCTGGATGACGTGCAGGGAGAACCGGTCCTCGAGATTCAGCACGTAGTGCGGAATCCCGAGCTGGTGGGCGACGTCGCGCGCGTCGTTGATGGAATCGAGCGAGCAGCAGGGGCGGTCGGGGACGCTCTCGCCATAACAGAACAGCTTCATGGTGGCCCCGACGACCTCGTAGCCCTGATCCACGAGGAGGGCGGCTGCCACGGAGCTGTCCACGCCGCCCGACATCGCGACGAGGACCCGGTCAGGCACGACCCAGCACTCCCGCCAGCTTCCGCACCTTCGCGACGACGGCCGGGAAGACCTCGGCGGCGCGGTCGATGTCTGCCTGGGTCGTCTCGCGGCCCAGGGAGAAGCGGAGGGCGCCCAGCGCGAGTTCGCGCGGAACGCCCATGGCCGTGAGCACATGCGAGGGCTCCACCGCGCCCGTGCTGCAGGCGGATCCGCTCGAGGCCGCGACGCCTTGCAGGTCGAGGTGCATCAGCAGCGCCTCGCTGTCCGCGCCGGGGACCATGATGTTCAGCACATGAGGCGCGCGCGGCGCACGCTCCGCGACCCAGACGAGGTCGGGCACCGCCTCCCGAAGGCGCGCCGCGAGCTCATCCCGCAATCGGCCAAGGCGCGCCGCCTTTTCCTCCTGCTCCGCGGCGGCAAGCTCCGCCGCCCGGCCCAGCGCCACGGCGCCCGCGACATTCTCGGTACCCGGCCGGATGCCGAACTGCTGGCCCCCGCCGTGAATGATGGCCTCCACCGCCTTCCGGTCGCGCACGATGAGGGCGCCGATGCCTTTCGGCGCGCCGACCTTGTGGCCGGAGATGCTCATCAGGGTGCATCCCAGGCGGGTCGTCGAGACCGGAATCTGTCCGAACGCCTGTACGCCGTCGGTGTGGAACGTCACGCCGACCGCCTGACAGCGCGCGGCGATCTCGGCGACCGGCTGAATCACGCCGATCTCATTGTTGACCCACATCACTGAAACCACCGCCGGACGCCCGGCGATGGCGCGGTCCAGTGCGTCGAGCTCGATCACGCCATCCGCCGTCACCGGGAGGACGATCTCCTCGCCGCCGAGGTGGCAGACGGCGTGCGCCGCCGCCAGGATGGCCTTGTGCTCGGTTGCCGACACGGCGGCGCACATCCGGCGGCCCGCATCCCGGGCGGCAAGGGCGGCCCCGACGATCGCGAGATTGTCGGCTTCGGTGCCGCCGCTGGTGAACACCACCTGGTTGGGTTCGGCATCGACGGCCGCGGCGACCTTCCGCTTCGCCTCTTCCAACCCGGCACGGGCCGCCCGGCCGAAGCGATGGGCGCTTGAGGGGTTTCCGAAGGCCTGCGCTCCCAGGAACGGCAGCATGGCCTCGACGACCTCCGGGCGGACCGGGGTCGTGGCGGCATAATCGAGGTAGACGGGCGGGTGCTTCATGGGGGGGAATTATACGGGATAACCGGCGGAATGGCTAATGGTTACATGCTCGACACCTCGAGCATCATCACGTCGTCCACCTGTACCGTTTCGTGGGTGAAGTAGGGCTCGCCGTAGCGGGTGCGGATGAGCGAGCCGTAGTGGGCGTTCTGGGTCTCGATGAGCGCGTACAGGTCCTGGCCGGTGGGAAAGATCTCGCCCGCCGCCTTGGCGCCGTCGAACTGGCTTCCATAACACTTGATGGCGGCGAGCTTCCGCTCGAACTGCTCGCTGATGTCCACCACAAATGTCGGCTTGACCGGATCCTCGCGGTAGCTCAGTGCATGGAGGATCTTGTGCGGCCGGTGGGGCTCGGTGTCGGGCTGATAGCGGGCGAGGCCCGACAGGAAGCAGGCGTCGCGCCCGAGCTCCGCGGCAATCCGGTGGTCGGGGTGCCGGCCGATCGGGAAGGGAAGGATGACGACGCGCGGCCGGAAATGCCTGATTTCGGCCACCACGGCGCGGCGCATCTCGTCCGAGTTCTGCAAGTGAGCGTCCGGCAGGCCCGCGTTGCGCCGGTCGTGAATTCCCATCACGGCGGAGGCGCGCCGCGCCTCCGCCTCACGAAGCGCCGCACTGCCCCGCGATCCCGTCTCACCCGCCGTGAGGTCGAGAATGCCGGCGCGATAGCCGCGGTCCACGGCGCGGATGAGGGTTCCGGCACACGTCAGTTCGACGTCGTCCCGGTGGGCAGCGATGGCGAGGATGTCGACGGGCATCGGAAGAACTTAGCGGGGAAGCGGGGAGGCGGGGAAGCGCCTACTCATGCCTCAACGCCTCCACCGGGTCCATCCGGGCCGCTCTATTGGCGGGGTAGAGTCCGAACGCGAGCCCGATGGCGATGCTCACACCCGTCGCGAGGGCCGCGCTCCACAACGGCACTGCTGATTCCAGGCTGAGCACGCGCTTCAGGACCTGACCCATGGCGAGTCCCACCACGATCCCGAGCAATCCGCCGAGCAGGGTCAGCGTGGCAGATTCGACGAGGAACTGCCACAGGATCTCCCGGCGGGTGGCGCCGATCGCCTTCCGGAGGCCGATTTCCCGGGTGCGGTCGGTGACCGACACCATCATGATCGCCATGACGCCGATCCCGCCCACCAGGAGCGCGACGCTCGAGAGTGCCACCATGACACCAAAGAACGCCGACGTGAGGCTGCTGATCGTGTCGAGAATCTGATCCTGGGTGATGAGGTCAAAGGTGTTCGGCGTGCCCGGCCGCAGGCGGCGCTCCCTTCGGAGCGCCACCGTGGCCAGATCCTGGGCGCGATCGACGGCGACCCCCGGGCGCCCCTTCACGGAGATGAACAGGCTGTTGGTCTCATCGTACCGGAGGTTGTACTTCCCCGCCCGGTAGGGCACGATGGCCCCGGTCTGCTGACCCGGCGGCTCGAAGATGTTCTCCGGCCTCTGATAGAGACCGATCACCCGGAACGCGGTACCGCCGATGCGGATGATCTTGCCGAGCGGATCCACTTTTCCAAAGAGGTGCTCGGCGGTCTCCTCCTCAAGCACGGCCACCGGCTCCCCGGCAAGCTCGGACCGCGTGAAGAACCGGCCGCGGAGCAGGCTTCCACCCTGGATATCCATGTAGTGGTCGTCGGCGGCCCAGACGGTGAGCCCCTGGGTTCGCAGCCCCTGGTACTCGATGCGCTCGAAGACCTGAATCCACATCCCCGCGTACTGAATTTCCGGCACCTTGGCGATGGCCTCGGCGTCGCTCTCCCGGAGCACCGGCCGGATCCGGACTTCGTACGGGAGGTTGTCGGGGTTGAGCGGAGTCTGCGAGAAGAACCGCATGACGTAGAAGGCCGTGGGCCCCGCGGTTTCGAGGGCATTGAAGATCTGGGTGCGTATCCCCTGCACCAGCGAGGCCATGGTCATGACGGTTGCGACCCCGATGATCACGCCCAGGACCGTGAGCGCGGAGCGCAACTTGTTGCCCCGCATCGCCTCGAGTGCGATCACCACGCCCTCGCCCAGCCGGAACATCCCGAGGTTCACGCCTACTCCGCCCGGAGCGCGGTGATCGGGTCCAGGCGGGCCGCACGGGTGGCGGGGTAAACACCGAAGAGCAGTCCGGTGCCGGCTCCAACCGCCAGGGCCACGCTGACCGACCAGAGCGTGACACGCGCCGGCAGCGGGGTCGCGCTGGCCACGAGGAGTGCGAGCCCCCAGCCCACGACCACGCCCAGCACACCGCCGAAGAGGGAGAGCGTCGCCGCCTCGACCAGGAACTGCCGCCGGATGTCACGCCGGGTTGCTCCGAGCGACTTGCGCAGGCCGATCTCCCGGGTGCGCTCGTTCACGGTCATCAGCATGATGTTCATGATGACGATCCCGCCGACCACGATGCCGATGCACACGACGGCGGGAATTACGGTGAACAGAATGCGGGTCAGGTTCTTCCAGAACGCGACCAGCGCGTCGGCCTTGTCGACCGTGAAGTCGTTTGGTTCGTCGGGTCGCAGCCGGTGCGCCACGCGCATCGCCTCCTCGGCGCGGGCCATGCCGTCCTCCACCTCGTCCGCCGTCCGCATCTTCACCGAGACGGTCGTGGTCTTCCTTCGACCGTACACCGTTTCGAACGTGGAGTAGGGAAGGAGAGCAAAGCCGTCGAACGACTGCCCCAGGACCTTGCCCTTCCGGGCGATGACGCTCTTGACGGTGAACTCCCGCCCTGAGATCCGGATCCGCCGGCCGATGGCGCGGTCGGCGTCGCCGAACAACTTCTCCGCGACGTCGAAACCGAGGACCGCGACAAAGCGGCGCTCCCGGACGTCCGGATCGGCCAGCGGCTCGCCGGCCGCGAACCGGTAGTCACGGACGATCTGGAAGGGAGGGGTGATACCGAACACCAGCACGTCGCCGACGCGCTGGTTGCGGTAGATCACGTCACTGGTGGGGGTCGGCCAGCCGGACTGGAAGCCCACGGCATCGGCGTGCGGCAGTGCCCGGCGGACCACCGCCGCGTCCTCGAGCGAGATGAGCGGCCGCTTCGCGATCGCCTTGATCTCCTCGTCGTCGAGGAGGCCGATGGCCAGCGGCGTGCGCCGGACCTGGAAGGCGTTGGTCCCGATTACCGCCCCGGTGATGTTCTCCTTCACGTAGGCATTCATCCCCTGGATGATGGCCACCACGGCCACCAGGAAGCCCACGGAAACGATGATACCGAGAAGGGTGAAGAACGACCGAAGCTTGTTGCTCAGGATCGCCTGGAGCGCCAGGCGGAAGGCCTCGCGGAGGGGCATGGTGGAAAACTAGCGCTATTCGTACCTCAGCGCCTCCACCGGATCGAGCTTCGACGCCTTGGCCGCGGGGTAGAGTCCGAAGAAGATGCCGGTGATCACCGAGGCGAACACCGCCACGACCACGGACCAGAGCGGCACGGTGGCCGGCACGGGCGTCCACTTGTGGACACCCATGGCGATGAGGCCGCCCAGGATCATGCCGACCGCCCCGCCGACGAGCGTCAGCGTCGCAGCCTCGACCAGGAACTGGAACATGATCTCCTTGCGGGTGGCGCCCAGCGCCTTCCGGACGCCGATCTCGCGGGTCCGCTCAGTCACCGAGATCATCATGATCGCGACCACGCCGACGCCGCCCACCATCAGGCCGACGCTTGAGAGCGCCAGCATCACGAGGAAAAACGCGCTGGTGATCTTGTTGAAGGTCTGCATCACCAGCTCCTGGGTGACGATGGCGAAGTTGTTTTCCTGGCCCGGCTTGAGGCCGCGCGAGCTTCGCATCGCGGCAACCACCTGGTCCATCGCCTCATCGACCGTGGCCTCCTCGGTGGGCATCACCGAGATGTCCATCCACCCCTTCCAGTAATCCGCGACCTTCTCGAACGTCGTGTGCGGGATGGCCAGCCGCGGATCACCACCCTCGCCGAACAGCGAGGCCGCATCGATGTGGAGGCCGATCACCTCGAACGGCTCGCCGAAGATCTTGATCCGCTTGCCGATCGGGTCGAGCCCCGGGAACAGCGACTCCGCAAGCTTGTCATTGATGACCGCCACCCGCGCGCCGGCCGCGTACTCGAGCGGGGTGAAATTCCGTCCGGCCACGATGGTGCCGCCGGTGACGAGCACCCAGCTGGTGCCGAACCCGGAAATGTTGACACTGGTGAGCTCCGTGTCGCCGTACTTGACCGGCCCCCCGGTGCCCTCCTGCACCGCGACATCGCGGATGGTGGGCAGCCGGCGGAGCATCTCCGCCTCCTCGACTGTGAGCCACGGATTGCGCCGCCACGGGGAGAGCTCGTCGGAGCCGTCCGAAATGATCAGTCCACCCTGGAAGAACCGGGTGACGAAGAACGTCTTGGGGCCGGCGGTCTCGATCATGTCACTCACGCTGCGATTGATGCCGGTGATCGCGGAGGCCATCGCAATCACAACCATGACACCGATGGCGACGCCCAGGATGGTCAGCGCGGCACGGACCTTGTTGGCGCGGAGCGAATCCAGCGCGATGCCGACGCCCTCGACGGCGCGGGTCAGGGATTGGGACACGTTCGCTCCCCCTTACTCGGCGCGGAGCGCTACGATGGGGTCAAGCCGGCTGGCGCGGCTGGCCGGGTAGACCCCCGCGGCAACGCCCACGATAATCCCGAGGGATACGCCGACGGCGATGGACCAGGGGGCCACCGCGGCGGGCAGTGGACTGAGGGCCCGCACCACGAAGGCGAGGACCAGCCCGAAGAGGATGCCGAAGCCGGCACCGACCGTGGACAACGTGGCGGATTCCACCACGAATTGCGCCAGGATGTCACGCCGCCGGGCGCCGAGCGCCTTGCGGATCCCGATCTCCCGGGTCCGCTCGGCGACCGCCATGAGCATGATGTTCATGATCACGATGCCGCCGACGACGAGGGAGATTGCCACCAGGCCCGGCAGCGCGGTGAACAGGATCTTGGAGATCTTCTTCCACCCGTCCAGGGCGCCCTCGGCGGTCTGCAGGTGGAAGTTGTTTTCCTGCCCGGGCTTGAGCCCGCGCCGGGTCCGCATCAGCGCCTCGACCTCACCCATCGCGGCCTCCATCGCCACCGGATTGGCCGTCTGAATCTGCAGGTCGTCCAGAATGTTGATGGGGCAGATGTACCGCCGGGCGGGCGCCGTGTAGGGCATGATCGCGAACTTGTCCATGGAGAATCCGAACAGGTTCCCCTGCTTGGCCACGACGCCGATGACGCGATAGGGCAGTCCGGAGATCCGCACTTCCTTGCCGACCGGATCGACACCGGCGAAGAGCTTCTCGGCGACCAGATCGCCGATCACCACCACCGGGCGGGCGGCGCGGACCTCCTGCGCCGAGAAGGCCCGGCCGTTTACAATCTCGTAGTTCTTGATCTGGAAGTAGGTCTCTTCCGTGCCGATGAGGTCGATGTCCTTGGCGATCTTGCCGCCGTAGGACAGCGTCATCCGGTCCTGGCAGAACATCGCGAAGGTGGCCGGAACAGTCAGGCGCTCCTTGACGTACTCTGCGTCGGCATAGGAAATGCGCGGCCGCCGGAACCACGACCTCCAGACATCGTCCGGTACGTTGCCGGTCGTGATGCTCGGGCGCTGGCGGAGCTGGAACGTGTTCAGACCGACCAGCCGGTTGGCGAACTGGTCTTCCATGTACACGTTCATCCCCTGCACGATCGAGACGACGGCGATCAGGAACATCACGCCGATCAGCACGCCGATGAGCGAGAAGAAGCTCTTGAGCTTCTGGGTCACGATGGTGCGCAGGGCGAGCCGGACCGCCTCGAAGAGCGGCATTAGCCTAGGCCGCCGCCGGCTGGTTGAGGCGGTCGCTCGCCACGCGGCCGTCGCGCAGCACCACCACACGAGCCGCATGGGCCGCGATGTCGGCTTCGTGCGTCACCATGATGACGGTCTGGCCCTGCGCGTGCAGATCCCCGAAGACCCGCATGATCTCCTCGCTCGTCGCGCTGTCCAGGTTACCTGTCGGCTCGTCGGCGAGAAGCAGTGCGGGCCGGTTCACCAGCGCCCGCGCGATGGCCACCCGCTGCCGCTGGCCTCCCGACAGCTCGTTGGGACGGTGCAGCATCCGGTCCCCGAGGCCGACTCGCACCAACGCCTCCTCCGCCCGCATGCGCCGCTCCCGGGACGGCAGCCCGGCATAGACCAGGGGCAGCTCCACGTTATGCAGCGCCGTGGCCCGGGGCAGCAGGTTGAAGGTCTGAAAGACGAAGCCGATCTCCTTGTTGCGAACCCGCGCCAACGCATCGTCGGCCATGCGGGACACTTCCTGCCCGCTCAGCCAGTACTCGCCTGCCGTCGGCGTGTCGAGGCACCCGATCAGGTTCATCAGGGTGGACTTGCCCGAGCCCGACGGCCCCATGATGGCCACGTATTCGTTGCGGCGGATCTCGAGATCCACGCCGCGCAGGGCCAGGACCCGCTCTCCCTCGAGGACGTACTCGCGCGTCAGCGCGCGCACAGCGATGACGAGGTCGCTCATCATTTCTTCTCCGGCGTCGGGCCGGCGGGCCCCGCCTGGCTGGCCCGCACGCGCGCGCTGTCCTTCAGGTCCCGGATCGCCTGATAGGTGCCCGCCACGATGGTGTCGCCCTGCTTCACGCCGGACATCACCTCAAAGTATTCCTCCCCCGCGATGCCCACCTTGACCGGTGTGAAGGTCGCGACCCCGCCACGGACCAGGAATACTCCCTCGGTCTCCTTTGCCTTGCCGGCGCCCGCGGTGTCCCGTTTCACGGATTCGTTCACGACCTTCTCATGCTGCCGCACGGTCAGGGCGATGATCGGCACGCTCAGCACCTTGGCCCGTGTTTCCGTCACGATCTTCGCGGTGCAGCTCAGGTCCGGCCGGATCTCCTTCGGCGGATTCGCGAGTGTGATCTCCACGTCGAAGTCCACGGCGCGGTCGGTCGAACCCGAGGACGTGGCGGTCGCCGTGAGCTGCGCGCTGTTGCTGATCTTGGTCACCCGGCCCATGAAGGAAGTGTCCGGGAAGGCGTCGATCGTCACCTGTACCGAGTCACCCATGGACAGTCGCACGACGTCGGTTTCGTCCACCTGGACCTTGGCCAGGATGACCGACAGGTCGGACACCGTCATGAGCAGCGCCGTTTCGCGAGAGAAGGTGCCCGGCACCGCGACTTCGCCCTCTTCGACCTCGAGGCGGGTGACGCGGCCCGTGATCGGAGAGACCAGCCGGGTCTTCGAAAGCTGATCCTTCGCCTCTTCCAGCGTTGCGCGGTTCTGTCCCACCTGGGCAGTGGCGGAGTTGTAGTTTGCCCGCGCCACGTCATACGCCGTCTGCGCCTGCTCCAGGGCCTCGTCGGAAATCAGCGTCGGATTGCTCACCCGGATCTCGCGCGACCGCCGCAGTTGCCGCTCCGACTGGTCGAGATTGGCCCGCGCCTGGACCTGCGACGCGGCCGATGAGGAAAGCAGCGCCTCCGCCCGGGCCACGGCCGCCTCGTACTGCGTCGGGTCGATCTGAATCAGGAACTGCCCCTTCTGGACCAGGTCCCCTTCCTTCACCGCGATGCGGGTGATCCGGCCGGTGATGTCGGCGCTGATGTCCACCGAGGTCTGGGGCTCGATCTTGCCGCTCGCCGTCACCGATGCGACCAGGTCGCGCGGCTGCACGGCCTCGAGCCGCACCTCGACCGCACGCTTGTTGCGCTTCGCCCCGGTGAGGAAGAAGAGCCCGCCGGCCACGACGGCCAGGACGACGGCGGCGAGTCCGAACTTCGTGCGACGTGACATGACGCTCCTCAGCAGTTAACGAAGGGGACGGCCGACCGCCGCTTCGAGGGCGGCTACGGCCTTGTGGTATGCGTAGACGGCGTTCACATAATCACCCTCGGCGCGCTGGACGTTGTTCTCAGCGTCGGACAGCTCGAGGGCGGTCCCGCTGCCGAGACGGTACCGGTCCTGCGCCAGCCGGAGCTGGTCGCCGGCGGCCTCGCGATTGGCCGAGGCGACTTCGATCCCGCGATACGCGGCGTCGAGCCCCAGGAACCGGCTGTGCACCAGTGTCCGTACCTGGAGTGCCGTGAAGCGGACCTGCTCCTCGGCGTCATCCTGCGCGGCCTTGGCCTCGGAGAGCCTGCGCTCCTTGGTGAACCCGTTCACGATGGGCCACGAGATGCCCACGAACACCTGGAAAGGGTTGCTCGTGAAGTCCCACGGGAAGACATCGTTGCTGGTCCGAATCCCGTCTTCCACTGCCGGATCGAGTGCCGACCCCGTGCCGTTCAACCCGGCGAACGCGTTGCAATCCGGGATCACGCCTCCGTTTGGATACGGCATGGGCGACGTCAGCCGGGTGATGATGTCATTCTGAAATTGGCAGTTCGCCGCCGTCCCCTGCGCGCCCGAATACGCCGAGCTCACCAGGAGATCCGGGTCCGTGTACTCCTGGGTGTAGCCGCCCCAGATAGCCTGCGCCCTGAGGCTCGGAAGGAAATCCCCCTTAGCCGCCGTCACTGCATATCCTGACGCGGATTCCCGCTCGCGCAGGGCCTTGAGCGACGGATTGGCGTCTTCCGCCAGGGCGAGCAGGCTGTCGAGGTGGAACGCCGGCTGCGTCACGGGGAATGTGTCGGTCAACGCGATCTGATCGATCGGCGCCGTGGGGATGATGCCCATCTGGCGGAACAGCTCCAGCTTGCCGTCATTCTCCGCTTGGACGGCGCGCAGGAGATCGACGTCGGACTGCCCCTTCGTCACCTCGGCCTGGCGCACATCCAGGAGCGTGGTCTGTCCGACCTCATAGCGAGCCTTCGCGAGATCCAGGAAGGTCTGGTTGCGTTGAACCTGCCGCCGGACAACTCCCACCTGTGCCGTTGCCTGCAGCGCGGTCAGGTATTGGGTGGTGATGTCATACTGGAGCTGGACATTCGCCGCGTTCATTTCTTCCTGGGTTGCGCGCTGATTCGCCTTGGCCTCGCCCGGGGCCGATAGGATGCGTGTGTCCAGCGCCCAGTCGAGTCCGATCGAGTAGCTCGAACCCACGGACGCCGACGTCTTCACGACGTTGGTCCCGCCGAAGTTCGAGGATCCCGACCCGGTGTAATTGAATCCACCGGAGACCGTCGCCGAGGGGACAAAGGCTCCGTAGGCGTTCTTGACCGCCCAGCCCGCCGGCCCCTCGTTATTGAGGCTCTGGCGATACGTCGGATTGTGCGCGCGACCCTGCTGAAGCGCCTCCTGGAGCGTGAGACTTACGGCGGGGGGAGCGGTGGGCGCAGGCTCCTGCGCAAAGGCCGTGACGGATGCACACAGGCTCAGGGCAAGCAGGGGCTGCCATCGGGACATGGACCATTCCTCGTGCGCGTATGATAGAGACGTTGAGGCCGACCCCCATACGGGGGGTGGTTTTGGGAAGTTTCAGCTTGCTACACCGCGTAGTGAAGCGACTGTGACACAACGACTTCACTCTGCGGCTAATTCGGGTTCACGGCTCTGGGCGCTGGGCCACCATTCCGTCGCCGAGCTCCACGCGTAACAGCCGGCCGGTCCGGTCGGTCCTGAGCGTTCCGGTGACAGCACCAGTCAGAATGAGGCGTGTCACCCCGGCCGAGTCCGCCGGTTGCCGCGTGACCGTCACCGTGCCACGCTTGCCACTGCGGGGGAAGAAGACCTCCATGCGCGACTCGGGCCCGGACGCCCGGTCCGCGAGGATGCGGTAGAACGCGGCCAGCTCGTCATCGAGAATCACCGCCGCCGCGGCTCGCGGGTATTCGCGAGATGACTCGGCGTCCCGGCTTGTCTGGCGTACGGTCAGGTGGTCATGCATCGGCGCCGCGATGATCCGGCTCAACCCTTCGGACCTGCGGGAATCGATCTGGAGCGCCGCCACCGTTCCTTCCTGTGTCAGCTCCAGCAGGGCCTGCACATGGATCTGGGGGCGAGATGCGGGAAACCTCGCCATGGTCGCGAGGGATCGTCCGCCGCCGGCGTCCCGGCTCACCGTGAATTCCTCGCGCCCCACGACCAGTCCCGCCTTACGGATCTCGAAACTGCCCTCATCGAGGATCTGGGCGCTCGCCGGCGCGAGAATGCCGGCAAGGGCGAGCGTCGACATCAGGGTGAGGCGCATCAGCCCTCCGGGACGAAGCAGCTATCCGCGATCTTGTCGCGGATAAAGGTGTAGAGCCGCGCCCCCTTTTCGGCGGAGGCGAGGCTCGGGTGGGCCTTCGCCGAGTCGCGTGCGTCGGCCATCCGGACAAGCTCCGGGGCGAGGTGCAACAGGAGCGAGGTGTCGAGCTCGCCGCCGTGAACCGGCACGCCCGGCTGCTCCAGCAGGCCGCCGAAATCGAGGGCGAAGACGTCCACGACCTGCACCGTGGCCTCCTGGACGAGGATCGTGCTTAAGGCCTCCTGATGGGGCTCGTGGCCCTCTGCCGTGAGCACGATGAATTCCCGGACGCCGGCGCCCATCTCCCAGGCCTCGATCAGCTCGTTCATCACCCGATGGAGCGTCTTGCGCTGCAGCGGGGCCCCACCCGCCCGGGGGCGTCGCGGGCTTGCATTCACGCCGTACTCGATCGCCGGCGCCCGCAAGACCCCGAAGCGGGCCGAGAGGTCATCGGCAAGCCGCTCGACGATCAGCGTGTCCACCCCGAGTGGAAGGTGGGCGCCGTGCTGTTCCGTGGTACCCACGGGCACAATCAGCGACGGGCTGTGGGCGAGCCGATCTTGGATCGCCGCAGGCGTCAGCTCCTTCAGGCGCCAGGGATGGGTATCGGGCATCGGGTGATATAATACCCGGGTGACCCCCTCCTCGCGCTGGTGGATCGGCGGGACCGCGCTGGCCGTCCTGGCGGCCGGCGAGTGGCTGCGCCGACCGGACCCGATCTGGACCGTCGGACTTGCGGCGGGTGCGATTGCCGCCATGGCGGGCCTGTGGCGGCAGCCGGGCTGGCGCCGGGTCCTGCCGGCCCTCGCGCTGGTGGCCGCGAGCCTCGTCCCGATCCTGGCCGACCGCAGGCTGGCCGCGCTCGAGCAGCACTGGGATGCCGTGCGGGAGGCGCAGGTCGAGCGGGCACGCCTGCGTCTCGAGGGCGATCTGCACACGGCATACGAACTCGCGCGGCGGCTGGCCGATGCCGCAGCGCTCGGCGCCTCGGGGAGCCAGGAAGATGCGTTCGCCGTCCTGGCGCGCGCGGTTCCCGCAGGCGGACTCGAGTCCGGGCTCGCCATCCTGGATTCGGCGGGAAATCCCTGGGCGTGGGCTGGCCGGCATCGACTGGCACCGACCGGCCTCGGCCACCCCGTGGCGACGGTCCAGAACCCGTTTTACCTGGCACTCGAGGTCTCACGCGAGGCGGGGATGGGCCGGCGTGCCGTCGGCACGGTGCTGGTGTGGGCCGACTCGATCGTGCCCGATCGCGCGCGATCGGTGACGGAGGACTTTCGCGCGCGAAGTGGCGTGGGTCTCAAGGTGTACGCGCCGGGGGCCGCCCCGGAGGGCGCCGATCTCTTCGACTACACCGAGCCCACGACCGAAGGACCGCGCCTGCTGTTCAGCGTGGGACCGGTGCCGCCGGAAATCTCGACGGTGACCGCGTCGGTCCTCCAGGCCAGCGCCCGGTTCCTGGGCTGGCTCGTCGTGCTCGCGCTCGTCCTCTCACTGGTCCTCGCGGAATCCTTCGCTGTGCGCCTCGGGGTGATGCTCCTGGCGCTCATGCTGCTCGTCCGGACCCCGATCGGGCCGCTCCTCGGTCCGGAGCATCTGTTCTCCCCGGCCACCTATTTTCGGCCGCTGCTTGGAATCGCGAGCAGTTCCGCCGGCGTACTCACCGCCTTCGCCCTCGTCGCCACGGTGCTGGCCGTAGCGCTCTGGCGCCGGCCGGTTCGACGGACGCCGCTGGCCGCTCTGGCCGCCATGGGCCTGCTTGTGTTGTCGCCGCCGCTGCTCCGTGAGCTGGCGCGCGGCATCACTCCCCCGACCAGCGGCGTCCCGGCGGGGCTCTGGCTTGGATGGCAGCTGACGATTGCGCTGGCGTGCGCCGTTCCGGTCGTATTGGCTGCCGGCTTGCTCCGCGGGGGGGCGGAAGTCACTGGAGCCCGGGGACCCGCGTTCGCCGGCATCGTCCTGGCGCTTCTGGCGGCGACGGTGGGCGTTTTCGTCTGGCGACCCGGGCTGGGCTGGGCGCCGTGGTACACCTTCCTGTGGCTGCCCGCTTTGATTCTGGTCACACGGCCCTCGACCCGCGGCGCCACGATCGCGGGCATCGCCGCGGTCGCCGGCAGCGCGGCGGCGCTTCTGACCTGGGGTGCGGTCACGGAAGGGCGCCTCGAGGTCGCGCAGCGGGACGCCATCCGCCTCGGCCTGCATCCCGATCCGCTCGTCGAGCCGTTGCTCGAACGGGCTGCCGTCCGCCTTCTCGATGGGCCCGCGCCGGATGGTGTGGCCAGTCTCTACATCCGGTGGCAGGGCGCGCGGCGTGGCCTGGAAGGCTACCCAGCCCGGCTCGCGCTCTGGAGTCGCGACGGGGAATCGCGCGCCGTCCTGGCGCTCGATTCCCTGGATCTGCCCGATTCGCTCGTCGCGGCCGCCGCTGTGGCGCTGCCGGAGAGTCTCCCATGGCGCATCTCGTCCCGGCTGCGCATACCCGGCGTCCATCACCTCCTGGTCGCACGGCTTGCTAACGGGAGCATCCTCACGGTCGGCATCGGTCCGCGTACCCGCCTGCTGCCCAGAGACCGCCACGGCACGCTTCTCGAACCGGCGACTCCGGAGGAGCCCCTTTATCGGCTGACCCTGACGCCACCGCAACCCGGATTGTCCACGGATGAACGAAGGCTTCGGTGGCGCCGTGAAGGGTGGATGGTGCACGGCTGGCGGCCGGTGGCCATGCCCGACGGCGTGCGGGAAACCCACGCTGAGGTGGATCTCCGGGGGCCGGTGCCGGTGCTGGTGCGCGGCGCGCTGATCGTGGTCCTGGACATTGCCCTGCTGGCGCTGGTCTGGCTCCTGGCGGAGGGGCTTACGGGAGGGGCCGAGGTTCGGATTCCGCGGCTCAGCCGCTTCCGGCGGTCCTTCCGAACTCGGCTCGGCCTGGCGTTGGCGGCGTTCTTCCTCGTACCGGCGGTGGGTTTCGCCATCTGGGGAGCCGCGCGCGTGGGCGAGGAAGCTCGACGCCAGCGCGATTCGTCCGTCACGCAGACGCTTCGGGATGCCATCACGGTCGCGGGGGAAGGCCTCGCAGCGATTCCGGGCGACTCGTCCGGCCTCCTGGACCGCCTGGCCGCGCGGTTCGGCACCGAGCTGGCTGTCTACCGCGGCGGGAAGCGCGTCGCCACGAGCGACACGCTGCTCGCGGCGCTCGGGCTGCTGGAACCGCTGCAGGAAGCGGAAACCTTCCGGGCCATCGCGTTCGGCGGTGAGCCGGAAGCGACACATGCCGCCCCGCTCCCGGGCGTCGGAGGCCGGATCGGCTTCCGGCTGGCGAGTGCCGGTGCCCCGGGCGAGTTGCTCGTCCTGGCCGCGCCGCTCCGCCTTCAGGCGGCCGGCACGTCGGCGCGGCAGGATGACCTCGGGTATCTCCTGCTCCTTGCCGCGCTGGTCGGGCTGACGGCGGCCTTTCTTGCGGCGGGCCGTGCCGCGAGGGCCCTCGCCCGGCCGGTGGCCGATCTCCGCCGTGCGGCCCTGGCCCTCGGACAAGGCGCCCCGGCCCCGCCGCGATCGGGACCGCCCCCGACGGAATTCGAACCGGTTGTGGGGGCCTTCGAGCGGATGGCGGCGGACGTGCGCCGGAGTCAGGCGGCGCTGGAAGAGGCCCGACGCCGCACGGCCACGGTGCTCGCCACCGTCGCCACCGGGGTGGTGGCGCTGGACCCCGAGGGGCGCGTGCTCATCGCCAACCCGCGCGCCGTCGAGCTGCTCGAGCACCCGCTGCCCGATGGTGCGCGATTCGATGCCTCCCTGGCGGGCGCCTGGCCTGCGCTTGCCGAGGCGGCGCGCGACTTCCTTCGCGCGCCGGACCATGCGCCGGCGGTTCGTGAACTCGATGGAGGCGCACGCCGCCTCAGCGTCCAACTTGCGCCGCTAGGGCCGGAGTTCGGGGGCGTCGTGCTCGCGCTGAACGACATCACGGATGTGGCCCGTGCGGAGCGCGTGCTCGCATGGGGCGAGATGGCGCGACAGGTGGCGCACGAGATCAAGAATCCGCTCACGCCGATCCGATTGGGGATCCAGCACCTCCTCCGCGTTCATCGGGAGCGGCCGGGCAGCTTCCCGGCAGCCCTCGAGGCGACTTCCGAGCGGATCCTCGGGGAAATCGCACGGCTGGACACCATCGCACGTGCCTTCAGCCGGTTTGGCTTGCCAGTCACGGAGGCGCCCGCTCCAGAGGTGATCGACCTCGGTGCGGCAGCCAGGGAGGTCGTGCAGCTTTACGGCCTGGCAGGGGAAGGGGCGGTCGTCCGCCTCGCGGTCGGGCCCGAAGGCCGGGGCAAGGCCCGAGCTGCGGAAGTGAAGGAGGTCCTGGTGAATCTGCTCGAGAACGCGAGGAACGCCGGCGCCCGGGAGATCGTGGTGCGGGTCGGCGACGGCCGGCTCGAGGTCCAGGACGATGGGCACGGCATCCCGCCGGAGCAGATTCCCGGGCTCTTCGAACCGAAATTCTCGACGACATCGAGTGGCTCCGGGCTCGGGCTGCCGATCGTCAAGCGACTGGTCGAGGGTTGGGGGGCCACGATAAAGATCGAGAGCGAGGAGGGGCACGGCGCCCTGGTGCGGATCACCTTCGGATGACCGGCCACTTTCACCGTCCGGCCCCATCGCATAGCTTGTCGGCATGAGACCGCGACCACCTTCCAGACGTCGATTCCTGCTGCTCGCTGCCGCGGGGCTGGCCGCCTCGGCGGGCCGCGCGGGGGCCGCGTGGGGCCTGCCTTCGAGTTGGATTGGACCGAAGGATCACCCTGTGCCTCGTCCCGGCATCGACGCGTCCCGGGTGCTCCCCGACGCGAGTCTGGCCGAGTACTCCGGCGCGATTCCGGCGTTCCAGGCCGTCCGCGAGATTCCTCAGATCGTCGATGGTATCCGGTGTCAGTGTGGTTGCGCCAAGCTGCCGGGCTTCTACTCGTTGCTCTCGTGTTACGAGGGCGAGGCCATGGCGCGCTTCTGCGACATCTGCCAGGGTGAGGCACGCCTCGCACTCCGGCTGCATCGTGCCGGGAAAACCCTCGATGAAATCCGTGACGCCATCGACGTCCGATACGGCTGATCCCACGGTTCCACCCGTCCACCTGGTCGGTGGCCTTCCCACCTGAGCGCACGGAGTTCCCGATGGCTGTTCGTGTCCTGCCCCGTGTTGCGATCGCCTGTGCCTTCATGCTGCTGCCACCGGCGCTGGCGGGGGCGCAGATCCGTGCCAGTGAGCACGGGGTGACCGCGCAGACGGTGGACGGGACGACGATCACCGTCGAGTACTATCGGCCCAAGATGCGCGCGCGCGATTCACTCTACGGGCGCGTCGTCCGCTGGGGTGAGGTCTGGACCCCCGGCGCCAACTGGGCCACGACCTTCGACGTCGATCACGATGTGACGATGAATGGGGTTGCGGTGCCGAAGGGGAAGTATTCGGTCTGGATCGAGGTCAAGCCCGACCAGTGGACGCTCTACCTCAATCCGAAATCGCGCGCATTCCACCTGCCCGAGCCCAAGCCGGCGGACGACTGGATCCGGATTCCCGTCACGCGCGAGACCCGCGCACCGATGGAGGTGCTGAGCTGGTGGTTCCCGGAGGTGAGGCCCGATGGTGCCACGCTGGCTTTCCAGTGGGGCAGGGAGTACGTCCCGCTGCGCCTCACGGTCCCCGCGTCCCACCCGATCGCCCTGGCGGCCGACGTAGCGCGGCGCTACACCGGCGCCTACGCGTTCACCTGGAAGGAGGACGAGGGGAAACCCGAGAAGGCCTCGAGCTTCGAGTTGTACCACGAGGGCGGGGCGCTCCGGGCGCGGTGGGACAAGCCGCCGTTTCCCGAGTTCGGCAACCTCATCATGGTCCCGAGCGGTGAGCACTGGTTCTGGCCCGCCATGTTGGAGAAGGGCGAGGTGTTCGACGTGGCCAATGACATCGTCTTCGAATTCGCGGTCACGGACGGGCGCGCGACCGGCTTCGAGGTGCGGGACACCAAGGACGAGGTTATTGCGAAAGGCACCCGAAAGGACTGACTCCAGGCCGGTTCCGCGCTTTCCGGCGCGCGGCGGCGTGCGTTTCACCACCTGGTGGACAAGGGGCGGCACTACTGTGAGGCGATCTCACCAGGAGTGCCGCCCGCATGCTGTCCCGGATCCGCTCCGCCGCCGTGCTCGGCATCGATGCCTACCTCGTAGATGTCGAGGTGGACATCACCACGGGCTTGCCGTCGTTCGCCACCGTAGGGCTTCCCCAGGGCGCCGTGAAGGAGGGGCGGGAGCGGGTGAACGCCGCGCTGGTGAACGCCGGGTTCGATTTTCCTCTCCGCAAGATCACGGTAAACCTGGCCCCGGCCGACGTGCGGAAGGACGGATCCGCCTTCGACCTGCCCATCGCCCTCGGGATCCTCGTGGCGAGCGGACAGCTGGACGGCGAGGAAATTCGGAATCAGATGATCCTCGGCGAAGTGGGACTCGAAGGAGACCTCCGCCCCGTGCGCGGTGCACTTTCGATGACGCTGGCCGCGCGCCAGGCGGGGCTCGCAGGTGTGGTGCTTCCGGCGGACAATGTCTCCGAGGCCGCCGTGGTGGAGGGGATCACGGTGCGGGGCGCCCGGACGCTCGGGGAGGTCTGCGCCCACTTCCGGGGCGAGTCATCGATCGTGCCATCGCGCGTGGATCTGGGCGCCCTGATGGCGGCGCGGGTCGCGGAGGCCGTGGATTTCGGTGATGTGCGGGCTCAGGCTGCGGCGAAGCGCGCGCTGGAAGTCGCGGCGGCCGGGTCGCATAACATCTTGCTGGTCGGACCGCCGGGGGCGGGGAAGACCATGCTCGCGCGGCGGCTCCCCACGATCCTGCCGGGAATGAGCCTCGAGGAAGCGCTCGAGACGACGAAGATCCACAGCGTGGCAGGCACCCTCGCGCCGGGACAGTCACTGTGCGCGGTGCGACCGTTCCGCGCACCGCATCACACGATCAGTGATGCCGGCCTGATCGGGGGCGGGTCCTCGCCCAGGCCGGGAGAGGTCAGCCTGGCGCACGGCGGGGTGCTGTTCCTCGACGAACTGCCGGAATTCCGCAAGAACGTGCTGGAGGTCATGCGTCAGCCGATGGAGGACGGCCAGGTGACGCTGAGCCGGGCTGCCGTGAGCCTCACGTATCCCGCGCGCTTCATGTTGGCGGCCGCGATGAATCCGTGTCCGTGCGGCTATCTCGGGGATCCGGCGCATTCCTGCCCCTGCACGCCGATGGCGGTCGAGCGCTACCTGAGCCGGTTGTCGGGTCCGTTGCTGGACCGGATCGACATTCACCTCGAAGTGCCGGCCGTGGCGTATCGTGATTTGACCGCGAAGGAGCCAGCGGAGACGAGCGCCGGCATCCGGGCGCGGGTCGAGCGGGCCCGTGAGGTACAACGCGAACGATTCCGGAACCTGCCGGGGGTGTACGCGAATGCCCATATGTCCGCGCGGGACCTGCGGAGGTATTGCCGGCTGAGCGAGCCGGTCGAGGCCCTGCTGCGCGTCGCGATCACCCGGCTGGGCCTGTCGGCGCGGGCGTACCACCGGATCCTCAAAATCGCCCGCACAATTGCCGACCTCACCGGCGCAGCCGAACTCGCGCCCGCCCACGTGAGCGAAGCAATCCAGTACCGCACGCTGGACCGGAGGCGACCGGCGGCAGGGGGGATGCCGGCCGGGACCTGACCACCGATTGCGCGCCCTGCGGGCCACCCGCTTAATATCCGTATTCCACAGCACACGGATTCCATCCCCTAGGGAGTCAGCCCCCATGTTTCAGCGTCGGATCCACCGCCCGTCGGCGCGCCCACTAGGCCGCCTGGCGGCTGCCCTGCTCCTGGTGTCCTGGCCCGCCCTCGCCTCGGGCCAACAGCCGGCCGCCGCTGCCAAGCCGGCCACGCGTCCCGCGGCAATCCGCGCGACGAAGATCACGACCGTGGAGGGCATCACCGAATACCGGCTGCCCAACGGGCTGCAGGTGCTACTCATCCCCGACCAGTCCAAGCCGACCACGACGGTGAACATCACATACTTCGTCGGCTCGCGGCACGAGGCCTACGGCGAGACCGGTATGGCTCACCTGCTCGAGCACCTGCTCTTCAAAGGGTCGAAGGGGCATCCGAAGGTCGGCGACGAAATGACCCAGCACGGGGCCGATTTCAACGGGACCACCTGGTACGACCGGACCAACTACTTCGAGATCGTCTCGGCCACCCCGCAGAACCTCCTGTGGGCCCTGGACCTCGAGGCCGACCGGATGGTGAACAGCTTCGTCGCGGGCAGAGACCTCGAATCCGAGATGACCGTCGTCCGGAATGAATTCGAGCTCGGCGAGAACGACCCGGCTGGCGTGCTCGAGGAACGCGTGTTCTCGACGGCGTACCTCTGGCATAATTACGGCAAGAGCACCATCGGCGCGCGGAGCGACATCGAGAACGTGCCCATTCCGCGCCTGCAGGCGTTCTACCGGAAGTACTACCAGCCCGACAACGCGATGCTCGTCGTTGCGGGGAAGTTCGACCCCCTGAGGACGCTGGCACTGATCGAGCAGAAGTTCGGCCGGATTCCGCGTCCCACCCGGTCCGAAGCCAACCGCATCTACAACACGTACACGCTCGATCCCGCGCAGGACGGCGAGCGCTCCGTCACGCTCCGGCGCGTGGGGGACGTGCAGGTGATGATCGCGGGCTACCACGTGCCGGCGGGGTCCGACGCGGACTTTCCGGCCATTTCCGTGCTGACCGAGGCCATCGGCTCCGCCCCTGGCGGGCGTCTGTACAAGGCGCTGGTGGACACCAAGCTCGCGGCCCGGGTGTCGGCCAGTTCCTACCAGTTGCGCGAGCCGAGCCTGCTCCTCGCGCGGATGACGGTGCGGCAGGAAGATTCCCTGGGCCCGGCGCGCGACGCGTTCCTCAAGGCAATGGATGAGGTGGTGACCACGCCCTTGAGCGAAGAGGAAGTCGAGCGGGCCAAGGGAACCCTGCTCAAGAACATCGAGTTGAGCCTCACCCAGACGGACGGCGTGGGCATCGCGCTGAGCGAATGGGCGTCCCGCGGCGACTGGCGGCTCATCTTCATCAACCGGGACCGGATCCGGCAGGTGACGGCCGCGGACGTGCAGCGGGTGGCCCGGACGTATATCAAGCCCGACAACCGCACGCTCGGCACGTTCTACCCGACGGCCAAGCCCGATCGCGTGGAGATTCCGCCGCTCCCCGATGTGGCCGCGCTCGTCAAGGGCTACAAGGGCGACACCACGATGGTGCTGGGGGAGGCGTTCGATCCCTCGCCCGCCAACATCGACCAGCGGACCACGCGGACGAAACTGGCCAGCGGGATGCAACTCGCGCTCCTCCCCAAGGAAACCCGCGGACGCACGGTGAACGCTGTCATCCAACTGCACTTCGGGACCGAGGCGAATCTCAACGGTCGCGCCAACGCGGCCGGCCTGGCGGGACGGATGCTGATGCGCGGCACCACCACCCGCACCCGGCAGGAGATCAAAGACGAGTTCGACCGCCTCAAGACGCGTGTGAGCGTGAACGGCGGCCCCGAGGGTGCCGACGTCGTCCTGGAGACCACGCGGGACAACCTGCCCGCCGCCCTCCGCCTCGTGGGCGAGGTGTTGCGGCAGCCTCGGTGGGAGCCGCAAGAGTGGGAGACGCTCAAGCGGGAGCGCCTGGCGGCGCTCGAAGAACAGCGCTCAGAGCCGATCGCACAGGCCCAGATCACCTATGCCCGGGCCTTGCAGCCGTACGGCGCGGGCCATCCACGGTACGTGCCCACGCTTGAGGAGCGCATCGCGGAGATCCGCGCTGCCACGCTGGATGACTCCCGCCGTTTTTACGCGGAGTTTTACGGTGTCGGCAACGGAGAGCTGGCGGTGGTCGGCGACTTCGATCCCAAGGAAGTGACCGAGGTGGCCACCGCGATCTTCGGCGACTGGAAGAGCCCCGCCGGCTACGCCCGGATCCGGGACCAGTTCAAGGACGTCCCCGGCGGCGTCACGGCGCTCGAAACCCCTGACAAGGCGAATGCCATCCTCTTCGCCGGCAGCAACCTGCCGGTGGCGGACACGACTGCCGATTACCCGTCGCTCGCCATCGCAGACTACATCTTCGGCGGCTCGGCCTTCGACTCGCGCCTGATGCTTCGGATCCGCCAGAAGGAGGGCCTCAGCTACGGCGTCGGGAGCAGCCTCGACATCAGTTCCCAGGAGCCGGCGAGCCAACTGATGGTGTATGCCATCTCGGCGCCTGAGAACACGGAAAAGGTCGAGGCGGCGGTGCGCGAAGAATTGGATCGCGCGGTCCGGGACGGTTTCACGCCGGAGGAGATTTCGAAGGCCAAGTCGGGATACCTGCAGCAGCGGCAGTTGGGCCGGGCGGACGACGGCTCGCTGGCCGGTCAGCTCGCCGATGGCCTGTTCCTGGGCCGGGCGATGGCCTGGGACGGCCAGCTCGAGCAGGAGCTCGGCGCGGTCACGAAGGCTCAGGTGGACGCGGCATTCCGGAAATACGTCCTGCCCTCGAAGCTGACTGTGGTGAAGGCAGGCGATTTCGCCAAAGGAAAGGCCGCGCCGGCCAACCCCTGAGCGGGGTCACTCCTCTCCGGCGGGACGGCGGCGCTCGGCCTTGCGGGCCGAGCGCCGTTTCTTTTCGGCGAGGCGCTCCTCGCGCGAGGCCCGCGTCGGCCGGGTCTTCTTGCGGGGTTTGACGGGTTTCATTGCGTCACGCAGCAGCCGGTGAAGGCGGTCGACGACCTCCTCCCGGTTCTGGAGCTGGCTCCGGGTCGCGCCGGACACGAGGCGGAGGTTGCCGCGGTTGTCGAGCCGATGCCCGAGCCGTGCCAGCACGCGCGAACGCTCCGCGTCGGTCAGCGCGGGCGATGTCCGGGCGTTCCACGTGAGCTCCACCCGCGTCGACGACGTGTTGACGTGCTGCCCGCCAGGCCCGGAAGACCTGCTGGCCCGGAGCCTGAATTCGCCCGGAGGGATGGGGAGTGGCATCCCCCACAATAATTCCTCGATGGCTGGCACCACAGCCCGCGATTACGTTTCCCCCATGACTCGGCTGGCCAGACTGGAATCCCACCTCGGCACGTACGGTCGGGTGCTCCTCGGGTACTCGGGGGGTGTCGATTCGGCGCTGCTCGCCGTGGTGGCCACCCGCGTGCTTGGCCCCGGGCGGTTCCTTGCGGCGATCGGCCGGAGCGCGTCGTACCCGGAGGCGCAATGGCGGGTCGCGATCGAGCTTTCCGCGCGCTTCGCAATTCCGCTGCTCGAAGTGGACACCCACGAGCTGGCCGATCCGCGCTACCTCGCCAACCCCACCAATCGATGCTACTTCTGCAAGTCCGAGCTGTGGCGCGTGCTCGGCGCTGTGGCGGCGAAGCGCGGGTACGACGTCCTGATAGATGGCACGAATGCCGATGACCTCAGTGAGCACCGGCCGGGATTCCGCGCGGGGCAGGAGCGGCAGGTGAGGGCACCCCTCGCGGAGCTGGGCTGGACCAAGGCGATGGTGCGCGAGGCGGCTCAGGCGCAGGGGATCCCGATCTGGGATGCGCCTGCGGCGCCCTGCCTCTCGAGCCGGGTCGCGTACGGTCTGGCCATCACGCCGGACAGACTGCGGCAGGTCGAGCTCGCGGAGGCCTTTCTGCGCGGCCTGGGCGTCCAGGGCGACCTCCGTGTGCGGCATCACGGCTCACGGGCCCGGATCGAGGTCCTTCCCGCGGAGCTCGCCAGGTTGACCGGCGTGTGGGGTCAGGTGGAGGACCGGTTCGGCGAGCTGGGATTTCCAGCGGTAGAGCTTGATCCGCGCGGCTATCGTCGTGGAAGCCTGCTCCCTGTGGTGACCGCCTGAGCGGGCATGCGACTCTTCGCCGCGCTGCCGCTCCCCGACGCTCCCCGCGCCCACCTGGCGACCGCGGTGGCGAGCCTCGAGCGGCTGCACTGGCCGGTCAAGTGGGTGGGGCGGGAGCAGTATCATCTGACGCTCAAATTCTACGGCGACGTGGAACCCGAACGCCTGGACGCGATCGCAGGGATGCTGGCCGGGGCCGCGCGAAATGTTCCACCGCTCGACCTGGCGCTCGACGGCCTCGGCGCCTTTCCGACTCCGCAGCGGGCGCGGGTCGTCTGGGCGGGTCTCATCGGGCCGCCTGAGCTCGAGCTCCTGCAGGACCGGGTGGAGCGGGGTTCGGAGGCGCTGGGCTTCCCGCTCGAGGGGAAGGCATTCCGTCCGCACGTCACGCTCGGTCGGGTCCGCGAGCGGGAGCGGCTTCCAGCCGGCGCGGCCGACCGCCTGGAGTCGGTGCGTGTCGCCGGAGCGTTCCTGGCGGAATCCATGGTGCTGTTCGAGAGCATCCTGACGCCGCGGGGTCCGCAGTACACCGCCCGCCACACGATCCGCCTCTCCTGATGCTGGGCTGCATTACCCTGCCGTTTCGCCTCGCACTCCTCGCGCTGCTGCTGGTCGGCGCGTACCTGGGCTGGCGGAATCGCGACCGCATCGCCGAGATGCTTGGGGTCCGCCCGACGGTCGCGGTCGCGCCCGAGAGTCGCGGGCGTCCCACCGGCCGGGGCCTCGCCCGGGCGATCGAGAAGGTGGATTCCCTCAACGGCTGGCGCGCGGATTCGATCGTGCTGTCGGCGGGCGAGATGGCATCGCTGATCGGGGCGGGACTTCCAGCGGTAGTGCGCCGGGATATCGATTCCCTGCAGGTGGAGTTACTCGAGGGTGCCATCCGCGTCCGCGGGAAGATCCGCACCGAGGGGTTGCCGCGCGAGGTGCTGGGGCCGTTTGCCGGGGCGCTCCGCCCGTGGGAGCCCATTGCTGTCGGCGGCGCCGTCGACATCGTGTCGCCGGGCAGGGCAGAATGGACGGTGACCGAGTTCCAGGTCCGCGACTTCAAGTTCCCCGCGGAGATGGTGCCGCGGATGGTGGATTTCCTGAGCCGGCAGGAGACGCGCGGCCACCTCGCGGTGGTGGTGCCGCAGGGAATCGGGCGGGTCCGGGTACATTCGGGCGGCGTCACGCTGTATCCTTCGGGCACCGCGCCATGACCGCTCACCGCATTCTCGTCATCGACGACGAACCCGGCATCCGGGATGCCCTGCGCCAGATCCTCGAGTACGAGGGCCACGACGTGCGCGTCGCGGGCTCGGGAGGGGAAGGGCTCACCGTCTATCCCGATTTCCGGCCGCACCTGGTCTTTCTCGATGTGAAAATGGCCGGGCTCGACGGCCTCGACACCCTGACCCGGCTCAAGGAACTCGATCCGGCCGCGACGGTCGTCATGATCTCGGGGCATGGGACGATCAGCACCGCGGTCGATGCGACTCAGCGGGGCGCGTTTGATTTCCTGCAGAAGCCGCTGGACAGCGATCGCCTCCTGGTGACGGTGCGGAATGCGCTGCGCCATACCGCGCTTGCGACCGAGAATCAGCGGTTCAGGCAGGCGGCCGACGAGCGGTTCGCGATGGTCGGAGAGAGTCCGGCTCTCCGCGGCGTCCGGGACCTGATCGCAAAGGTCGGACCGACCGGCGCCCGCGTGCTCATCACCGGCGAGAACGGTACCGGCAAGGAACTGGTCGCCCGCGCGGTTCACGACGCCAGTCCACGGGCGGACGGGCCCTTCATCGAAGTGAATTGCGCGGCCATTCCGGGCGAATTGATCGAGAGCGAGCTGTTCGGCCACATGAAGGGCTCGTTCACCGGCGCGTTCGCCGACCGGCCAGGCAAATTCGAGCAGGCCGAAGGCGGCACGCTGTTCCTCGACGAGGTCGGGGATATGTCGCTGGCGGCCCAGGCGAAAGTGCTGCGGGTTCTGCAGGAAGGCGTGGTGACGCGGGTGGGCGGCTCGCGCGCGCTCAAGGTCGACGTGCGGGTGCTGGCGGCGACCAACAAGCAGCTCGAGTCGGAGATCGCCGCCGGCCGCTTCCGGGAGGACCTGCTGTACCGGCTGAACGTCGTGCCGATCGCGGTCCCGCCGCTGCGCGAACGGACCGGAGACATTCCCGCCCTGATCGCCCATTTCGCTGCGCAGCTCGCCGCGTCGGCGGGCGTGCCCGCCCGGGCCTTCGACACCGGGGCCGTCGAGCGGCTGCAGCGCCGTGTGTGGCCCGGCAACGTACGGGAGCTCCGCAACGCGGTCGAGCGACTCATGATTCTAGCCGCCGGCCGGAGCGTAACCGGTGCCGACGTGGATCGGATTCTTGGCGGGACCTCCGAAGGCGCCACGGGTACGGTCGGCGGCGATCTCTTCACGGCGCCCACCTTCGAGACCTTCAAACTCGAGGCGGAGAAAGCCTTCCTCGTGGTCAAGTTGCGGGAGCATGACTGGAACGTCTCGGAAACGGCGCGTGCGCTGGACATGCCGCGCTCGAATCTCTACAAGAAGATCGAACGCTACAGCCTGACGCGGGAGCAAGGGTGACCGAGAAGCCGCGTGACTGGGATCGCGAGATGGCGGAGATCGACAAGGTCATCGCGAAGGGTGGGGGAGTGGGGCCCGCACCGGTCCCGGCGCCTCGCGCCGCGGGCGCTGCGCCCGCCCCGGGTGGAACCGGCCTCGCGGTCTCGCGAAAGCAGGCGCTCACGACCTGGATCCGCGCGCTGCTCGGCATCCTCCTGGTGGGTGGCATCCTGCAGTGGCCTTACGCCCATCGCTGCGGGCTTGGGCTGGTGCTTTACCTCGGAGCATCCGGCACGGTCGTCGTGGCCGGTCTCTGGACCATGATCGTGAGCTGGCGGCGGCGTCAGGGCTGGGCGCACACGGCCGGCCTGCTTACCCTTCTGGCCGGTCTGGGATTGGTGGCAATGGCGGTGCTCCCGCGCCTGGGATACGCCAGGGTCACGCTCCCCTGGCTCTGCGAATAGTGCCCTCGGTCCTCAGTCCTCAGTCCTCGTAAGGTTATGGCCAAGACCTACAAGAACTTCATCGGTGGCGCGTGGGTGGCTCCGGCTACCGGCTCCTATTTCGAGAACCGCAATCCGGCAGACACCCGGGACCTGATCGGCAGGTTCCCCGATTCGGGCGCCGCCGATATCAACGCCGCCGTGAAGTCGGCGAAGCGGGGCTTCGAGCTCTGGCGCAGCGTGCCGGCCCCCGCGCGCGGGGACGTGCTCCGGCGGCTCGGCGACCTGCTCGTCCGGCACAAGGCCGAACTGGCCGACAGCATGACCCGCGAAATGGGCAAGGTGGTGGCCGAGACGGCCGGGGACGTGCAGGAGGGGATCGACACGGCGTTCTATGCGGCGACCGAGGGGCGCCGGCTCTTCGGCCATACCGTACCCTCCGAGCTCCGCTCGAAGTGGGCCATGAGCTACCGCCGGCCGATAGGGATCGCAGGACTCATCACGCCGTTCAATTTTCCGCTTGCCATTCCCACCTGGAAGATGTTCCCCGCGCTGCTTTGCGGGAACGCCGTCATCATCAAGCCATCAGAGGACGTGCCGCACTCGACCCACCGGCTCGTCGAACTGCTTCTCGAGGCCGGGCTGCCGCCGGAGGTGATTCAGCTGGTGCACGGACGCGGCGCGACGGCTGGACGTACGCTGGTTGAGCATGCGGAGGTGCCGGTCATCTCTTTCACGGGCTCCACGGCGACCGGCTCGTTCATCGGGGAAACCTGCGGTCGGCTCCACAAGCGGCTCTCGCTCGAGATGGGCGGCAAGAACGCCATGATCGTGATGGACGACGCGGACTTGGATCTGGCGCTTGACGGGGTCCTCTGGGGCGCCTTCGGGACCACGGGGCAGCGGTGCACCGCGACCAGCCGCCTCATTCTGCACCGGAAGATCCACGATCGCTTCCTTCGCCGCCTGGCCGAAGCCGCCGGGGCCCTGCGGCTGGGCGACGGACGCGACGCGCGGACCCAGGTCGGCCCCCTGATTCACGAGCGGGCAAGGCAGAAGGTGGAGTCGTATGTGAAGGTCGGCCAGGAGGAGGGCGCCGAGCTGGTGCTGGGCGGACGGAAGCCGGGCGGGGACCGGCTCGCTCACGGCTTCTTCTACCGGCCGACGATCTTCGCCGGGGTGCGACCCGGCATGCGCATCGCGCGCGAGGAGATCTTCGGGCCAGTACTCAGCGTCATCCGGGTGAACAACTTCGAGGAAGCGGTTCGGGTGAACAACGGCGTGCCCTACGGGCTCTCGAGCTCGATCTACACCAGCGACGTGAACCTGGCGTTCCGCGCGATGCAGGAGCTCGACAACGGCATCACGTATGTCAACGCGCCCACCATCGGAGCCGAGGCCCACTTGCCGTTCGGCGGCGTCAAGCAGACGGGCAACGGCCACCGTGAGGGCGGGTGGGAAGTCTACGAATTCTATTCGGAGACGAAGGTCTGCTACGTGGATTATTCGGGCACCCTGCAACGGGCGCAGATCGACAACTACTGACAGTGTTCCGACCCGTTGCGCGCGCCAACGGCGCCCGCTAAGGTTCTCGTACAGCGGTCAGCCCACCGAGGTCTTCGCATGCGTCCTATGCAGGTCGGCACTTCCCGGCGAGGGCCCTCGTTCGACGAGGGATCCCTCGACCAGTACCTCCGCGAGATCAGCCGCTACCCGCTGATACCGCAGGTGGAGGAAGTGCAGCTGGCGCAGCGCATCCGCCGGGGCGACGGTGAGGCCCTCGACAAACTGGTCCGCAGCAATCTGCGCTTTGTGGTGTCCGTCGCCAAGAAATACCAGAATCAGGGAGTGAGCCTCGCCGACCTGATCAACGAGGGCAATTTGGGCCTCATCCGCGCGGCTCACAAGTTCGATGAGACGAAGGGGATCAAGTTCATCTCCTACGCGGTTTGGTGGATCCGGCAGGCGATCCTCCAGGCGCTGGCCGAACAGAGCCGCATCGTGCGCGTCCCACTCAACCGGGCCGGCACCTTGCACCGGATCGGCAAGCGGAGTTCGATGCTGCTGCAGGAGCTCGGCCGGGAGCCCACCCCCTCGGAAATCGCGGAAGGCATGGATATTTCAATGGAGGAGGTCCAGAAGACCCTCTCCATCTCGCAGAATCACCTCTCCCTCGACGCACCGATGACCCCGGGCGAGGACAACCGCCTGCTCGACTATCTCCCCGATACCCAGAACCCGGGTCCGGATTCCGAAACGTTTGAGCACGCCCTCACCGAATCCATCGAAGAGGTCCTGGGGACGCTCAAGGAGCGGGAGGCGAAGATCCTTCGACTCTATTTTGGACTCGAGGGGCCGGAGCCGATGACGCTGGAGGAAATCGGCAGTCTCCTGGGCATCACTCGCGAGCGCGTGCGGCAGATCAAGGAGAAAGCCCTCAGCCGCCTCCGCCACGTCAGTCGGGCAAGGTCCCTGGAGAGCTTCCTTTCCTGAAGCCGTTCGTTCGATCCCGGGCGACCCGTGCCCAGCCCTCAGTCCCCGGTCCTCAGTCCTTTCTCCTCAAATCGGGCCCATGGCTTCCAATTCGTCCTTCGACATCTCCACCGGCGCTGACCTGCAAGAAGTCGACAACGCCGTGAATCAGGCGTTGAAGGAGATCCAGCAGCGCTACGACTTCAAGGGTACGCACTGCACGATCGAATTCGACCGTGACAAGGCCGTGATCCGACTGCACGCCGACGATGAGTTCCGGATGAAGAGCCTGCTGGATGTGTTGAGCGGGCGATTGATCAAGCGCGGCGTGCCGGCCAGGAACACGACGACCGGCGATTTCGAACCGGCGACGGGTACGTCCGTCCGGTGCACCGTGACGCTGACCCAGGGCATCGCGGCGGATATCGCGAAGCAGATCACCCGCGCGCTCAAGGACAACAAGGAGTTCAGGAAGGTCACGGCCAGCATCCAGGGCGACGAGATCCGTGTCTCCAGTCCCTCCAAGGACGAGCTGCAGGCGGTCATCGCGTTCCTCCGGGCCGGAGACTACGGCATCGAGCTCAAGTTCGGCAATTTCCGGTCCTGAATGCGCCGGCTGACCCTGGTACTCCTGTCGGCGGCCGGCGCAGCGGTGCTCGCGGCTTCCTGCGGCCCGCCGGAACCGGAGCCCTCACCGGCACCGCGCCGCCAGCCGCCGGTCCAGGGGCCGCCCGAGGCCGCCATCCCCCCGATCGATACGCTGCGTCCCGCACCTCCCGTACTTCCCCCCGATACGGTGGTCAGCAGTCGCGACGTCAGCGTGGGCCTGGTGGTGGATGCGGCGGAGATCCAGTTCGGCGGGGGCGATGCCCTCGTCGTCGATGACCCCGCGGGCGGGCGCCTCCTGGATGTGGTAGAGGGTGCGTCCTGGCGCGCGCTTCGCGGTGGGGCAGGTGTAAGCCTCGAGGGGCCCGGCGGCGTATCGGCGGGCAGTCATGTCGCGATCGTGGTCACTGCGGCCCGGCCCGGGCGATTCGTCCGGATCAATGGACGGGACTATCGGGGCGAGGTGACGGTGGTGCGCGGAGCAACCGGGCTCACGGCGGTCAATCGCCTCGGCGTCGAATCGTACCTCGCCGGCGTGGTCTCGGCGGAGATGGGGCGGCGCGAGGACTTCGAATCCCAGGCGCTCAACGCCCAGGCGGTGGTCTCACGGACTTATGCCGTCCGCAACCAGGGCAAACGGCGGCTCCTCGGGTTCGATTTCTACGCGACGGTCGCGGACCAGGTCTACGGCGGCGTCACGACCGAGACCCCGATGGCCTGGGATGCCGTGCGGGCGACGCGCGGACTCATCCTCACCTGGAACGGCGCGCCGGCCGACGCGTTCTTCTACTCGACCTGCGGCGGGCGGACGGAGCGCGGAATCGACGTCTTCGCGATGGCCGACCGTCCGTACCTGAGGTCCTTCCATGACGTCGACGCCAACGGGCTGGCGTACTGCCGGTTGTCGCCCCGTTTCCGCTGGCGCGAGGAAAAGAGCGGAGCGGATCTCGAGGCATTGCTGCGTCGCACGCTGCCTGAAGTGCTTCGCATCGATCCTGCCGTCGTCGATCGCGTGATGGACGTTCGAGTGACCCGGCGGACGGCCTCCGGTCGCGCGGCGGAAGTCCTGGTCCGGCTCGGCCGGCGCGACGTGACGGTCACGGGGCAGCAGATCCGCAGCGTCTTCCGGTTGCCGTCGGGCGAATTCCTTCGCAGTACGGCCTTCGAAATGACGACGCAATCCGATGCCGGCCGGGTGAGCCTCCTCGCCATCGAGGGCAGCGGGGCGGGGCACGGCGTTGGGTTCTGTCAGTGGGGCGCCGTCGGGCGGGCGCGCGAAGGGCAGGGCTACGAGCAGATCCTCGCGGCGTATTATCCTTCCACCACCCTGCACCGGCTCGATTGACCTCCTCCCCCGGGAGCCCGCGATGAGCGACATCCTCCGGACCGCCATCATCGGCGCGGGCGCGATCACCCAGGTTGCCCACCTGCCCGTCCTGCGAAAGCTCAAGGGCGTCGAACTCTGCGCGGTGTGCGACACCGACTTGCCGAAGGCGCGGGCCATCGCCGATCGCTTCGGAATCAAGGACGCATTCGACGACATCGAGGAGGTCCTCCGCTACGAGGAGCTCGACGCGATCGTCATCTGCACGCCCAACCACCTTCACGAGGCCCACGTCCTGGCCGCGCTGAGCGCCGGGCTCCACGTGCTGGTCGAGAAGCCCCTTGCGGTCAACACAGCCAGCGCGCAGCGGATCGTTCGCGCCGCCGAGAAGAAGAACCGCGTGGTGATGGTAGGGCTGAACCATCGATATCGCGCCGACGTGCAGCTGGTCCGGAGCTTCGTTCAGACCGGCGAGCTGGGCGAGGTCGAGAGTGTCCGGGGAAGCTGGCACGTCTTCCGCCCGAGCCGCGCGATGCTTGGCTGGCGGACGAAGCGCGATCTCTCCGGGGGCGGTGCCATGCTCGACCTCGGGCTTTCCATTCTCGATCTGGGACTCTGGCTCGCCGGCAATCCCACACCGGTCCGGGTAAGCGCGACGCTGGACCGGTCGGGCCGGGAGCGGGCCACCGAGCAGGCGGGCAGCGCGTTCGTCGTGTGCGAGGGCGGGGCGAGCCTCTTCGTGGATGTGACTTGGCATCACCTGGGCGAGGGCGAGCGGTTCGGCGTCGGGCTCCGCGGGAGCAAGGGCACGGCGAGCATCAATCCGCTGACCGTCTGGAAGGAGCTCAATGGGATGCCGGTCGATGTGGCGCCGACCGGGTCCGGCGCCCGCGAACATTCGTTCACGGCCTCCTACCGCGCCGAGTGGGCGCACTTCCTCGCTTCGATCAGGGGCGAAGTCGCCCCGCCGAACCTCCAGGATCACCTCACCCTGCATCGGATCGTCGACGCGATCTACCGCTCGGCCGACGACGGCCGCGACGCCCAGCTGTGAGCCGGGCACGGGCCGCCGCGCTGGCGCTGGCCGGCCTCGGACTCACCGGGCCTCTGTCAGCGCAGGGCCCGGTCATGGTCGCAGACACTGCTCCCGTCGCGTACGTGATCACGGTGGGCCCGGGGCCGCTGCTCTGGGAGCGGTTCGGGCACAATATGCTCTGGCTGCACGATCCGACCCTCCGCGCCGACACCGCCTACAACTGGGGAATCTTCGATTGGGAGGAGAAACACTTCCTCCTCAATTTCATCCGGGGCCGGATGCGTTACCGCATGGACGGATGGAACGCGGAGCGCACCCTTCGATTTTACGAGCGCAGCGGCCGGTCGGTCACCGTCCAGACGCTGGGGTTGGCGCCGGCGGAAGTCGCCGCACTGCGCGAGTACATCGCCTGGAACGCGCGCGAGGAGAACAAGTATTACGACTACGACTACTACCTCGACAATTGCTCGACCCGCGTGCGGGACGTGCTCGATCGTGCCTTGAACGGCCGCCTGGCCGCGATTCTTCGGGCCCAGCCCGTCGCATCCACCTTCCGCAGCGGTACCGCGAGGCTGATGGCCCACAATCCGGCGCTCGAGCTCGGGCTCATGTTCCTGCTCGGGCGCGGCACGGACCGCCCGATCACCGCCTGGGAGGAGTCTTTCATTCCAATGGACTTCGCGCGTCACCTGCGCGGCGCCGCGATCCGGGGGGACGATGGCCGCCCCCGGCCGCTCGTGCTGCACGAGGAAATCCTGGCTTCGGGAGACCGGTATCCGGAACGGCGCGAGCCGCCGCACTGGATTCCGAAGTTTCTTCTCGCGGGGGGTGTTCTCGGGGGCGTCCTGGCATGGGCCGGCCTCCAGGCCGGCCGGGGCCGCGGCAAATGGCTCTTTGTGACGGTTGGCGGAGGGTGGGCGCTCGCGACGGCCCTGGCGGGCGTGGTGCTCACCTTCCTGTGGACGGCCACCGATCACACGATTGCGGGTGCCAACGAGAATATCCTGCAGGCGAACCTGCTCAGCCTGGGGCTCTTCGGGGCGATGGTCGCCTGGGCGTGGGGAAGGGATTCGGCGGGTCGCTCGGCACGCGGTCTCGCGACGGCGATCGCCGTGCTTTCGGTGCTGGGTTTTGTGTTACAGGTCCTGCCCTGGTTTTCCCAGGTCAATGGCGACGTTCTGGCCTTTTTCGTGCCTGCCAACCTGGGCATGGCGGCCGGCGCCCGTCTCAGCGCGGAGCGTATACTCGCGCCCGATCGGACTCCACCGCCGACTTTGCGGGCCTGTTAAGCCGGCGTGAGCGTGTGGTACACCTCCGAGATCATCGTCAGGACGGCCGGAGCTGCTTGAGCCCTTCCTGGGCCTCGGCGTAGTCCGGAAACGAGGCGATCGCGCGCTGGTAATACTCGATCGCCTTGGCGGTCTCTCCCCGGTCCTGGTAGAGGACCGCCCTGCTGTAGAGCGTCAGCGCGTCTGTCGGCACCGTGCGCCGCTGTGCGGCGCCCGCGGGGAGCGGTGGAAGCTTGGACCCCTGCATGATCTGATCCGCCACGTCGGTGATCATCTGGAAGAGCTCTTTCCGGTCCCGCTGGCCGGTGGAGACCACCTTCAGGATCTCGCTGGTCTCGACATCGATCAGCCGCGCATCGATGCGGAATCGCCCATAGTAGTCCATGAACGTTCCGGTCACCATGTACCGGGCGCCTACCATCTTGCCGACCCGCGCCGCGGTGGCCGCATCCACTCGCCCGTTCCTGGCCAGGTCCTGCTCGTCGATGATGCGCTGCGTTGCGCTGCGCTCGACAAGCCGGGCCGCAGGATTCCGGCTGAGCTCGCTGACCAGCATGCCGGGGATACCGCGGGCGAGACCGTCGAAGTCCTCTTTCTCCTGGCCGAATGAACCCCCGTTCTCGAACGGCAGGACCGCGATTCCCGGCCGCGTGTCCTGAGCAGCGGCGGGCAGTGCCGCAAGCACTGCCGCCCCGAGCGAGAGGGCGAACCTCAACTGCCGGGTCATATCGTCACTCCTGGGAGGATTCGGGTCATTCGAGCGCGAGGGTCGTTCCCTCGCGCGCCGCGCTCACGTCGAGCCCGGTGCGATGCGCTGCCGCCTGCCGGGCGCCGGCCAGCAAGGCATCGACTGCATCATCATCGTTCGCAGGTTCGTGATGGAACAGCACCAGACGCCGAGCGGCGCACGCCCCGGCGAGCGCAACGGCCTCATCTACACTCGAGTGCCCCCATCCCGCGCGGGCGCCGATCTGGCCGGGTGCGTACATCGCATCGTGAATCAGCACATCCACGCCGCCCAGGAATTCCTCCAGGCTCCGGTGCCATGTCGCCGGAACGTCGTAGGTGCCCCCGGGCCCGAGCTCGTTGTCCGTGACGTACGCGACGCTCGGCCCGCCGCCCACCGGCGTCAGGCGGAAACCGAGTGTCGTGCCGGGGTGGCGGAGCCGGTGCGCCCGCACCGTGAAGCCGGGTAACTCGAACTCCGCCGCCCTGATCTCGTGCACCGAGACCCTCGCCGCCAGCGCCTTGAGCGGTACGGGGAACACGACGGGATCCATTTGCCGGTCGAGGATTTGCTCGAGCGGCACCCCGCCCTGGGCGGCCCCGTGAATCCGGACCTCGCGTCCGGCCTGATGGAGCGGGCGGAAGAACGGCAAGCCCTGAATATGATCCCAGTGCGTGTGCGAGAGCACCACATCCACGCGCGCGCCGTTGGTTCCGCCCGCATCGAGCGCGAGGCCCAGCGGTCGGATCCCGGTTCCGGCGTCGAGGACAGCGAGATGGCCCTCGGCATCGCGCACGGCGACACACGGGGTATTGCCCCCGTAGCGCGCGGTAGCAGGGCCAGGCGCTGGGATCGACCCGCGCGTGCCCCAGAAGGTGACCGAGATGCTCACGGATGTTCCTGATGGAGGGTGCGAGTTCCGTGCCACGGCTTCCGCAACGTGCGCGCCGGGGTCATGCGGGTGCCGTGACCTGCGTCACCCCGGGTGGACGGCCGATTCGAGGGCCCCGCGATCGAGCAGCGTGATTTGCCGCCGGCTCACTTGGATCACGCCGCGGTCCACCAGGTGGCGCATCGTGCGGCTCACCGTTTCGCGGCTGGATCCGATCATCTGGGAGATCGTGTGATGGGTCAGTCGTTTCGTGATCTTCTCGCCCCCCTCCTCGGCAGCCAGCTGCAGGAGCAGCTGCGCCACGCGGCCGTTCACGTCGAGCAGGATGAGCGATCGGATCTTCTCGTCGGCACGGCGCAGCCGTTTGGAGAGCACGCGCAGGAGTGCAATCCCGACCTCCGGCGAGGCACGCAGCCGGGCGTGCACATCCTCCCTTCGCAGGGTGAGGAGTGCCGCGTCCTCCATCGCGATCACGTGCGCCGAGCGTGGTTCGTCGTCGATGAGCGCCATTTCTCCGAAGAAGGCCCCCGGCCCGAGCACCGTGAGGATGATCTCCCGCCCGTCCTCACCGATGAGCACCACTTTTACCTGCCCGCTGGCCACGAGATACAGGGTATCGCCCGGATCATCCTGGAAGAGGATGACCGAGCCCTTGGCGTACGACCGTTCCCGGCACGCCGCCGCGAACGCCTGCAGGTCGGCCTCCAGGAGGCCGTGAAACAGCGGGACGTGCCGCAGGACTTCGATCGGCGTAACGGACACGGGCACCCGGGCTGGAAATAGGTGTCGAGACGATACTTATGCGCGAGCCGGGTGTCAAACCCGAGGACACTCCGAATCCGGCGAGACCGCTCCTTCCATTCTGGGGCTAAGTTGTTTAGGTTTCACCGCTTGCGAACCCTGGCCCAATCCGGGCCTCGGCGACCACCAGCGCTGCTCAAGGAGCACCACATGAAGGCCGATCTCCATCCTGTCTATCGGAAACTGACTGCGGTGTGCGCATGCGGGAATTCGTTCGAAACCCGCTCGACGTCTGCTTCGATCCACGTCGAAGTCTGCGCGCAATGCCACCCGTATTTCACCGGCAAGCAGCGTCTCATGGACACCGCCGGCCGCGTCGACCGGTTCCGCCGCCGGTATCAGTCGGGCGCCGACGCCGCCAAGGCCTAGGCCGTGCAAGCTCGCCTCCGCCAGGCCTTGGCCCGGGCGGAGGAGGTGGCCCGGGCGCTCGCCGACCCCGAGACGGCCCGTGACTCCAGCAAGCTGACGGCCCTGGGACGCGAGCACGCCCGTCTGGAGCCCATCATCAGAACGGCGGAACGGCTCAGCCGATTGGAACAAGAACTTGCCCAGGCTCGGGAGTTGGCCCAGGAGGCCGATCCCGAGCTTGTGGCTTTGGCGCGAGTGGATCTCGATCGCCTTCCCGCCGAGATCGGAGCGCTTCGCGAGCAGTTGCACGAACTCCTCCTGCCCCGGGACCCCCTCGATGACCGGGATGCCATCGTCGAGATCCGCGCCGGCACCGGCGGCGACGAGGCCGCGCTCTTTGCTGCGAACCTCTTCCGCATGTACACGCGGTATTGCGAGCGTCAGGGCCTGAAGGTGGAGATCCTCTCGCAGAGCGGAGGCACCCTCGGCGGCCTCAAGGAAGTCATCTTCGTGGCGCGCGGTCCCGAGGCCTACGGCCGGCTGCGGCGCGAATCGGGGGTCCACCGCGTACAGCGCGTCCCGGCGACCGAGACCCAGGGTCGCATCCACACGTCCGCGGCCACTGTGGCTGTCCTGCCGGAGGCGGAAGAGGTGGATGTGAAGATCGAGCCCCAGCACCTCAAGATCGACGTCTTCCGGTCCTCGGGACCCGGCGGGCAGAGCGTCAACACGACCGACAGCGCGGTGCGCATCACGCATCTGCCCACGGGTCTCGTGGTGAGCCAGCAGGACCAGAAGTCGCAGCTGCAGAACAAGCTGAAGGCGATGGAAGTGCTGCGGGCGCGGCTGCTGGACCGGATCCTGGCGGAGCAGGAATCGGCGCGTGCCCGCGAGCGCAAGGCAATGGTCGGGACAGGGGACCGCTCCGCGAAGATTCGCACATACAATTTTCCGCAGAGCCGGGTCACGGATCACCGGATCAACCTGTCGCTGCACAACCTCAACGACATCCTCGATGGACGGCTGGAGGAGCTGGTGGACGCGCTGCGGGTCGCGAGCCGCCAGGAAGAGGCGCAGGGTGCGGGCTGACATGATTGCCAGCAGGCAGGAGCTCCTGCGCCCGGCGGCGGCGCGTCTCGCGATCGCCGGAATCCCCGACGCGTGGCGGGAGGTCACGCTCCTGGCCGAGGCGGCATGGGATCTGCCGCACGGAACCGTACGGCTCGATGGTGGGGTCCCTGTCGGGCAGGAGGAGGCGGTTGCGCTCGAGCGGTTGCTGGAGCGGCGCGCCGCCGGCGAGCCGCTCGCCCACGTCACGGGGCTCGCGGGCTTTCGAAGGCTGGAGCTCCGGTCCGACTCCCGGGCGCTCATCCCGCGTCCGGAAACCGAAGGGCTGGTTGATCTCGTCCTGTCCAGATGCACCACCGGCGTCGTGGCGGACGTCTGCACCGGGAGCGGATGCGTGGCTCTCGCCCTTGCCGATGAAGGTGGCTTCGACCGGGTCCTCGGCGTCGAGATCTCTCCGTCGGCGATGGCCCTGGCTCGGGAGAATGGAGACCGCACCGGTCTCCGGGTGGAATGGCGGGTGGGCGATCTGTGCGCACCACTCGCGGGAGAACGGCTGGATGTGCTGGTGGCGAACCCACCGTACCTGACGGACGCCGAGTACGCAGGGCTCGATCGCGCGGTCCGCGATTGGGAGCCGGCGCTTGCACTCGCGAGCGGCGCGGATGGCCTCGCGCTGACGCGGCGGCTTCTCGTGGAGGCCGCGCACGTCGTCCGGGACGGTGGCTGGATCGTGCTGGAAGTGGATTGCCGGCGTGCCGGCGAAGTGGTGGCGATGGCTCGCGGTCTCGGTTGGGCCGGGGGCGAGGTACATGATGACCTCTTTGGCCGTGCGCGATATGTACTCGCGCGCAGGAGTGTGACGTCGTGATCTGGGACAAGGCGCAGGAACTCGGCCGGCTGATCGGGCAGTCTCCGGAATACAAGACGCTCCGGCGCACGGAGCAGGAGCTGCGCGAGGACAAGGACACCGTCGCGAAGCTGGATGCGATCCAGCAGCTCGCCGCCAAGGTGGATCAGATGGTGGCCCAGGGTCACATGCCCGACCAGGAGACCGCGACGGCCTACGAGACCGCCGTGCGCGAGCTCGAGCTCAGTCCCACCGGCCAGGCCTACGCGGTCGCCCGTGCCAACTTCGAGAAGCTGATGACCAAGGTAAACCAGCAGATCGGGGAAGGCATGGATAAGGGCGCCACGAGCAGCATCATCACGCTCTGATGGCTCCGCGCGGATTCTTCGTCGTCGTCGAGGGCCCGGAGGGGTCCGGCAAGTCCACGCTCGCCAGCGCGCTCGCCGGGCGGATGGCTGCGGTGGGCGTGGTCCCGGTGACCGTGCGCGAGCCGGGTGGCACTTCTGTCGCAGAAATGGCGCGCCGGGCGCTGCTGGAGGCCGATCATCCGGTGGCGCCGGTCGCGGAGCTGTTCCTGTTCCTGGCAGCGCGCGCCGACCTGACGACGCAGGTGATTCGGCCCGCCCTCGCGGCGGGCAGGGTGGTGCTGGCCGACCGGTACGCGCTGTCGACGGAGATCTACCAGGTGGACGGTCGCGGACTCGATCGGACCCTGGTGGTCCCGGCAAACACGGCCGCGACGGGCGGACTGACGCCGGACCTCACGCTCATCGTGGACCTGCCGCCGGGTGTAGGGCGGGCGCGACAGGAGTCGGCGGGGAAGCGGCTGGACCGGCTCGACCGGGAAACGAACGGATTTCACGACCGGGTTTGCCGTGCCTATCTGGCGGTTGAGGGCCCGGGGGTGCGACATTTGGATGGCACGCTATCCGCCGAGCGGTTGCTGGACGCGGCATGGACGGCCGTGGCCGCGGAGCGGCCGGATCTTTGGAGGCAGGCATGAAGCAGCGCTGGTGGTTGATCCTCGCGGTCGCCGTACTCTCGTTCTTTTCGGGCGGCTGGCTGCTGCAGCAGGGGGTCCAGAACGACGGCGGCGTGTACCGACAGGCGCGGCTGTTCGATGAGGTCATGAGTCATGTTCAGGCGTACTACGTGGACAGCCTGGGCGAGGCGAACCTGTACACCAAGGCGACCGAAGGCCTCCTCGACCAGCTGCAGGACCCGTACTCGGTCCTCCTGCAGGGGGAGAGTTACCAGGCTCTCACCGAGACCACCACGGGCAACTACGGCGGGCTCGGCATCCAGATCGACGTGCGGGATGGGTGGATCACCGTGGTCGCGCCGCTGCCGGATACGCCGGCGGAGCGGGCGGGCGTCGAGACGGGGGATCAGATCGTCGCCATCGACGGCAAGTCGACCGAGGGCTGGAAGAATGACGAGGCCGTGCGGACGCTGCGTGGCGCGGCCGGGTCGAAGGTCCGGTTGACGGTTCGCCGTCCGGGGGTTGCCGGGCCGCTCGAGTTCGCCCTCGTCCGGGCGCTTATCCACGTCCGGTCGGTCAGTCCGGGAACGCTGTTCGAGCACGGCGTCGGGTACGTGTCGCTCAATACCGTCAGCGAGACCTCCGCGGCCGAGCTCAAGGCCGAGATTGACAGTCTCCGGACCAAAGGGATGAAGGCGCTGGTTCTCGACCTGCGGGGCAACCCCGGCGGCCTGCTCGACCAGGGCGTCGAGGTTTCGGACCTGTTCCTCGACCCGAAGCAGGAGATCGTCTCGACGCGCGGCCGCGCGCGCGGTGCCTCTCGCCAGTACTTCGACGAGTTGGCGCAGCGCTGGCCGGACCTTCCCATCGTGGCCCTGGTGGATGTTGGCTCGGCGAGCGCCGCCGAGATCATCGCGGGGGCGCTGCAGGATCACGACCGGGCCGTGGTGGTCGGCGTCCCGACCTTCGGCAAGGGGCTGGTGCAGTCGCTCTTCCGGCTCGACGATCGAACGGCACTCAAGCTGACGACGGCCCGCTGGTACACGCCGAGCGGCCGGACGATCCAGCGCACCGCCGCGGACGAGCGTGACCAGGTCCACCAGGCGGAGCTGGCAGCCGAGAATGGCGGACTGGTACCGGACTCGGCCCGGGCGCCGGAAGACACGGCGTCGCTGCCCGAGTTCAAGACAGACGCGGGCAGGACGGTGCGTGGCGGCGGCGGGATCGTGCCGGACAGGATTGTGCGTCCCGACTCCTTCACGACGCCGGAGCGGGAGTTTGCGAAGGCGCTCGGCACAAATGTCCCGGCTTACCGTGACGTGTTGACCAGTTACGCGCTGGAAATCAAGGATCGCAAGAGCGTCACGTCGCCGGATTTCGAAGTGACTCCGGCGATGCTCAGCGAGGTGTACCGGCGGCTCACGGCCAAGGGAGTCACGATTCCGGAACCCGTGTATCAAGGCGCCAGGGAACTGGTGGGCGACCAGCTGGGGTACGAAATCGCGCGCTATGTGTTCGGGCGGCCGGCCGAATTCCGGCGCCGCGCGGGCGATGACCGCCAGTTGCAGGCCGCCGTGGACCTCCTGCAGCGGGCTTCGACCCCGAAGGCACTGCTGAACCTGACGATGCGCGAGGCCGGTTCAGCCGCGAACGCGAACTAGTGTGATGCTTCGCGTCGCCGTGGTCGGCGCGGGACGGATGGGCCAGGGCATTGCCCTGGCTCTTTCGCGTTCCGGTGCACCGGTCTCGCTCCTGAGCCGAAAACCGAAGCAGGTCGTTCCGCCGTTGACGGCCACCGGGCCACCGTGGTCCGCCGCGATCCGCGGGGCGGAGCTTGTCCTGCTGGCGACACCGGACGGCGTTCTGGAGGAGGTGGCGGCGCGCCTCGCCCGGGACGGCGGAATCGGCGCGGGGCACGTCGTGCTGCACTTGTCCGGACTCCGGGATCGCCGGGCCCTGGCGGCCCTCGCCGCCACCGGCGCCGGGCTTGGCTCCTTCCACCCATTGCAGACCGTTGCGGAACCTGCCACGGCGCCTGAGCGGCTTCGAGGGGCCTACGCCGGCATCGAAGGTGATGCCCGCGCCATCGAAGTCGGCGAACGGCTGGCCCTTCTGATCGGCATGATTCCGGTCCGGCTTCCCGCGGAGACGAAGGCGGCGTATCACGCCGGTGCCACGCTCGTGGCGAACTACACGGTAGTCCTGGTGGGCGTCGCGGAGCGGTTGGCGCGTGAAGCGGGGGTTCCGGCGGAGCTCGCCGCGCGAATCTACCTGCCGCTGCTTGAGGGGGCTACGGCGAACCTGCGGTCGCTCCCGCCCGCACGGGCCCTCACCGGGGCGGTGCGTCGCGGGGACACCGCGACCGTGATGGCGCATCTCGCGGCGCTCGGGCCGATCGACCGGACGCTGTATGCCATGCTGGGCCGTGAGGCCCTGGTACTGGCCCGGGAGGCTGGTCTTGCCGCTGAACGCGCGGCCGAGGTCGAGCGCGTTCTCGAACAGGCGCTTACTGGTCGATGACCCTCACGCCTCGCGGCGGAGTGAAGCTGAAAGTTCCTGAGGGGAGCTTCGCGTTGGGGCGGAGCTTCGAGAGCGTGAGGGTCCTCCGGTTTCCGGAATTCTCGATCACCTCGAGCCGCCGGGGCAGGGCATCCGACTGCGCCAGCCAGAGCGTCGCCTGGCTGAACGGCAGGTCCTTCGCCTTCGGCGTCAGACGCACCACATCCACGGGGGTATCGCCGATTCTGTCGCCACGCAGATAGGTCGCGTGGTACCGCTCGGCGGGCCGGTCGAGGAGCCAGGCAAGGAGATTCACCCCGTAACCCTGGGCTTTCGCGATCGGCGTGCGGATGACCTGGCCGGGAGTGGTGCTCGGTGCGTAGATCCAGATGGACGTCCCGTCGATGATGATCGCCTCGCCGGGCGGATCCGAGAAGCGCATGGAGAGCCGGGAGGCCCCCGCCTGAGCGAGGGTGCCCCGGCTTTCGAACGTGCCGACCATCTCGTTGGCCACGACCTGCTTGAAATCGGCCTGCAGCGCTGAGAGGCCCCGATACGTCCGGGCGGCACGCTCCATGACCGGCCCGGCTTCCTGGGCGATGGCGGGCGTGGAGAGCAGTGTCGCAGCGGCCAGCAGGAGCGGGGCCGCAGTCCGGCTCACGCCCGAGTCCCCACCGGCTCGGCGATCCTGCGGCCGATCGCCTCCGCAATGAGCCGTGCCTCCTGCATCATCCCTTCAAACTGTTCCGGATAGAGACTCTGGCCGCCGTCGGAGAGCGCCTGCTCCGGCGTCGGATGCACCTCGACGAGCAATCCGTCGGCGCCCGCCGCGACGGCGGCGAGCGCCATCGGAACCACCATGTCTCGCCGCCCGGTTCCATGGCTCGGATCGGCGATGATCGGCAGGTGCGAGAGCGAATGCACCATCGGCACCGCGCTCAGGTCGAGGAGATTCCGCGTCTGGTTGTCGTAGCTTCGGATGCCGCGCTCGCAGAGGATGACGTCCGGGTTCCCTTCGGCGAGCACATACTCGGCCGAGAGCAGCAGCTCCTGAATGGTCGCGGCCATGCCGCGCTTGAGCAGGACTGGTTTCCCCGCACGACCGGCGCGGCGCAGCAGGGAGTAGTTCTGCATGTTCCGCGCACCGATCTGGATGATGTCCGCGACCTCGGCAACCGGATCGACGCCTTCCGGATCGACCGCTTCGGTGACGATCAGCAGGCCGGTCTCGCGGCGGGCGCGGGCCAACAGCTCGAGCCCGCGACGCCCCAGGCCCTGGAAGGAATACGGTGAGCTTCTCGGCTTGAACGCTCCCGCCCGCAGGATCGTCGCGCCGGACTCCTTCACCGCATTGGCGGCAGCAAGGATCTGCTCCTCGCTCTCCACCGAGCAGGGACCCGCCATCACGACGACGTCCTCGCCGCCGACAGTCAGGCCACCCGGGAGCCGCACCACCGTCGAATCCGGCTTCCACTCGCGGGACACCTGCTTGTAGGGCTGCGTCACGTAGATGATTTCCTGGACGCCGCTCATCGCGCCGACTCTGGAGCCGTCCACGCGCCCGTCGTTGCCCACCAGCCCGACCGTCGTCCGCTGCCTGCCGGGCATCGGACGGGCCTGGTATCCCATCGCCTCGATCGCCGCGACGACCGCGCGGATGTCCTCATCCCGGGCATCGTGGCGCATTACGACCAGCATGGATCGCAACTCACTTTGGATATGTGATTCTGCTGAACCGGCCCTCATGCCCGGTCCAGGCCGAAACCTACCTTCGTCCCCGCTTCCCCGCTTCTTCCTACGCCGCCACCTCTCCCAGCCGGACGCCGACGATCGTCGACACTCCCGGCTCCTGCATCGTCACACCGTACACCGCATCGGCGGACTGCATGGTCCGCGGATTGTGCGTAATGACCAGGAACTGGGTGTCCCGTTTGAACTCCTCGAGCAACCGGGTGAAGCGGCCGACGTTGGAGTCGTCGAGCGGCGCATCCACCTCGTCCATCAGGCAGAACGGGCTTGGCTTGGTGAGGTAGATCGCGAAGAGCAGGGAAGTGGCGACCAGCGTCCGCTCCCCGCTCGAGAGCAGGTGAATACGCTGGGTGCGCTTGCCGCGCGGGGCGGCGTGGATCTCGATCTCGCTTTCCAGCGGATCCTCGGCGACGGACAGGCGCAGATCGCATTCGCCGCCGCCGAACAGCGTTTGGAAGACGTTCAGGAAATTCGCCCGGATAGCCAGGAACGTCTCCATGAACATCGACTGGGCGGTTCCGTCGATCTCGCGGATCGCCTGCTGCAGCGACTGGCGGGCGGCCACGAGGTCGTCCCGCTGGGTGGTGAGGAATTCCAGGCGCTTGCTCTCCTCGGCGTACTCCTCAACTGCCAGGGGATTGACCACCCCGATGCTCTCGAGGGCGGCCACGATCCGGCTGGCCTCGTTCTCGAGGGTCTCCAGATCGAGGTCGAGGAAGGCCGCGCCGGCGAACAGCTCATCGATCGGCTTCCGCCACTCGGCTTCGACCCGCTCGACGATGCGCCGCCGTTCGGACCCGGCCTCCGCCAGTTCGAGCTGCAGCCGGTGGTGTTCCTCATTGGCCTCATCGAGCCGCACCCGGCCTTGGTGCACGGCTGTCTCTGCCGCTTCCAGCGCCGCCTGCGCCTCCGCGTAGGCGGTCTCGGCATCCGCCGCAGCTGCCTCGAGCTCGAGCAGCGCGACTCGGCGCTCGGCCCGCTGCTCCTCCCAGACTGCCTTCTGCGCGTCGATCGTCACCGAGTCGTTCTCGAGCTGGGCGAGCTCGCCGGCAAGGGCCTCCGCCGAGGCCGTGGCCTCGTCGCCGCTCAGCCGGGCACGGTTGACTCGCTCCCGGGCGCCGAGGAGGCGGGCTTCGACGTGCGCCAGTTGCACCTGCCAATGCACCCGTTGCTCCCGTGCCGTCTCCTGGGCGCCCTCGGCCTCCGTCAGCAGCGCCCGCCCCCGCCCGAGCTCCTCCTCGAGGCGCACCTGGGCCACCTCGCCCTCGGTGAGTGCGGCATCGATCTCGCGAACGCGGTGCTCGGACCGCGCCAGGCGGTCCTGGAGCCGTGCGACTTGCGCCTCGGACTCCGCCGCCTCGCGAGTGAGCGTCTGCACGATCCTCGCAGCGTCCTCGCGGGCGGCGACGGCGAACCGCTCTGCCTCTCGCGCCCGGTCCGCGGCAGCCGACGCCTCCGCGAATTCACGCTCGAGTTCCGCCAGGCGCGTCGAGGTGGCGGCGAGTGTGGCTTCGACGACCTCGAGTGCACCGCGGGCCCGGAACAGGTCGGCTGTCAGGCTCTCGAGCTCCGCCCGCCGGCGCAGGGGCCCGGAGGGTGCGCTTGCACCGGAAAGCAGGATGGCGCCATTGGCGCGACGCAGGACGCGGCCCATCCCGTCGAGGATTTCCGAGCCGACCAGGAGGGCGCGAACCCAGGCCGCCGCGCCAGCATCCTCAACCTGCAACTGTTGCTCGAGCGGGTGCGACCCGCTCACCCGCGCAGGTCCCGGCTCCGCAGGGAGCAGCACGACCGCGCCGGGCTGGGTTTCCTCGTGCCAGCGCTGGATCTGCGGGATCGACGCGGCGTCCCGGACCAGGACCGCGTGCACCCATTCGCCGAGCAGTCGCTCTGCCACTTCCGCCTGCTCGCGCCCGGTGCGGAGGAAGTCGCTCAAGGGCCCGAGGACTGCCCCGCCGAACCGGTCGCGGGCGGCGAGCAGGGCCGCCGCGCCAGGTGCCAGCCCCACCCGGTCGCGCTCGAGCTCGTCGAGCGCATCGCACCGCGCCGCAATCTGGGCGACGGCCTCCTCGCCGCGTCTCCGTTCCGCCCGGGCCAGCGCCTCGCGTTCGCGCGTTTCGGCGACGAGATGGCGGGCCCGCTCGGTTTCCGCTCCCGCGGCCCGGTGCGCCTGCGTGAGCCGCTCGGCGTCGGCGGTGACGGCCTCGTGCCGGCGCCGCGCACCGGAGAGCTCCTCCTGCAACCCGTCCCGGAGCGTCGCGGCCTGCGCCGCCTGCTCGCGTAGTCCGGCGAGGTCCGACTCGAGGGCCGCCCGCTCCCCTTCGAGCGAGCGGAGCGTCTGGGCCTTCCGCTGGAGCTCCTCCTCCAGTCCACGAACGGCGGCGCGCTGGTCGGTGAGCCGCAGCCGGACGCTTTCCTCCGCGGCGGCCCGGCTCAGCAGTTCGGCCTGGATCCTGTCGTACTCGGCCTGTGCCGCGTCGCGCTCCTGCGCGGCGGCGTCGCGCTCCCGTACCGCGACTTGGGCCCGCGACTCCATCTGCCCTCGCTCCTCGACCGCGCGCACCTTGCGAGCCGACGCATTGGCGAGACGCTCCGCTGCGACGTTGAGGTCTCCCTCCAGGCGTCCCAACTCAACCTGCACCTGCCCCAGCCGCCTTGCGATGTCAGTCCGCTGCGCCTCAGACGTTCCCCGTGACCGCGCGGTCTCCTCACGGGCCTGCTCCGAGGCGGCGAGGTCCTCGCGTTGCTGGGGCAGCGCTTCCGAGAGCGCCGCGTGGCGGGCTTCCTTCTCCCGCACCTCGGCCGCCAGGCGGTCAAGGTAGCGCCGGGCGAGCGTTACCTGCACCGAGAACTTCTCCTCCATCAGCTTCGCGTGGCGCTCGGCCCGCCCGCGCTGCCTGGCGAGGCTGCGGATCTGCGATTGCACTTCGGCGATGAGGTCTTCGACGCGCTGCAGGTCGAGCGCGGTCTCCTCCAGGCGCCGCTCCGTGCTGTGCTTGCGGTCCCGGTAGAGCCCGATCCCCGCGGCCTCCTCGAACAGCGATCGCCGCTCCTCCGCCCGGTCGGAGAGCATGAGGTCGATCATCTTCGCTTCGATGACGACGCCGGCGTCTCCGCCGAGGCCGGTGCCGCGAAGCAGGTCCTGGATGTCCCGCAGGCGGACGGGCGCGCGATTCAGCAGGTAATCGCTGTTGCCCGAGCGGGAGAGCCGCCGGGTGATCTGGACCTCCTGATACGCAATCGGCAGCGTGCCGTCGCTGTTGTCCAGGAAGAGGGAGACTTCGGTCACGTTCACCGGCCTGCGGGTGGCCGCTCCCTGGAAGATCACGTCCTCCATCTTCCCGCCACGAAGCAGCCGCGCCGACTGCTCGCCGAGCACCCATCGCACCGCGTCGGAGACATTCGACTTGCCGCAGCCGTTCGGACCCACGATGGCAGTGACCCCTTCCTCGAAGGTAAGGGTCACGGTATCGGCGAACGACTTGAAGCCGGACAGCTCCAGCCTGGCGAGTTTCATGTAGGGTCCCCTGCGGGTTCTACCGCTGGTAGATGAAGGACGGACGGCCGAGTTGCCGGCCGGCCTCTTCCGCGCCTTCGCGCGAGGCGAACGGCCCGACGACCACCCGGTAGGCATCCTCGCCGGGCAAGGGGTCGAGCACCAGCGCGGGCTGACCTTCGAGCTTGAGCGAGTCCACGAGGGCGCGGGCCCAGTCCGGGTTCTGCGAACGGCTGACCTGGAGGTAGTAATTGATCTCAACTTCCGGTGGAGCTTCCTCCCCCGGGAAACTGTCTCCGGCGACCACGTCGGCCTGGTCCTCGGCCAGAGGCGCTTCCGGCTCGATGTCCGGCGGCGTGCCTGCGGGAGCCCAGGGGACCGGAAGGTAGAGGTCGCTCGCCCCGCCCCGGATCCGCCCCGTTTCGGGGAATCCCTCCCGGCCGAGGTCTCGCGCGACCACATCGCCGCCCTCGCGCACCAGGAGGGTGCGCTCGCCGAGGACCGTCGGCAAGTCGAAGCCCCAGCGTGCCTGGAGTCTGCCGGCGAACGATCCAGTGGCCAGGTTCACCACCCAGAGCGTGTCCCCGTCGCTGGGTCGGGCGAGCAGCCAGCCGCCGTAAGGCGCCACCCGGAGGCTTGCGGCCGACCCCGGGACATCGAGGTCACGAAGGCGGTTGCCGGTATATCGGTCGACGACCGCCACACCCTCGTCCTCGCGACCGACGAACAGCCGGTGGCCGGAGGCGGAGAAACGGACCGTCTGCGGCTTCCCGGAGACCTTGATGCGCCGTGGCGGTTCCGCCGCGCGCGGATCCCACAGGTACACGCCCTCTTCGGTCGCGACCGCCACCAGATCCCCCCAGTAAGTCGCGGCCGCCTCGCCTTTCGGGGTCGCGGCGGACAGTGGGGGCTGGCCGGCGACGAGGAGGCTGAGGCGAGTGCTGTCAGAGGTTTCCACCGCGAGCAGCTGGCGGTCCACCGTCCCGTACAGCGCGGCGAGGCGGGCAGGGAGCGTGATCTCGGATGCCTCCGGCAGGCGATGCCGGATTCGGGTCAGCGCGCCCTTCGCGTCAACCGCGTAGAGGGTGCCTTCAGGCCCGAGCGCGACGGCGCGAAGGCCCTTGAGGATTGTGCGGGAGGTTCCGGTTGTCAGGTCCAGCGCCAGCAGGCCGCCATTCGAGTCAACCGCGAACGCCACGCCCTGATCGAGGTCGAACCCGATCGGCCGCTGAAGTGGTTGCAGCCGGCCGCGTGCCCTCCAGGGGGACTCGCCGAGGGCCGGTCCTGCATAAAGCCGCGGGCTGCCGCCGGCGCGCGGCAGGCGAAGGAGGCTGGTGATCGGGAGGGACTGGGCCGCGGCAGGCAAGCGGCCGGCGGTTGGGCCGTCGTTTCCCTGGCAGGCCGTCAGGCAGGCCGCCAGTGCGGTCGCGCCCAGGAGTCGTCGGGGCAGCACAGGCAAAAAATAGACACCCCGCGGTGGCAGGGCCAGAGCGCGGGGCGTCAGGAAGCCGGGCCGGCTCAGTAGGTGGGCCCGAGGCTGATCGTCCAGTAGGGCTTGATCCCGCGTCCCTGGGGTGCGGACCAGTCGGCGCGCAGGATCATGAAGCCGAGCAGGTTCATCCTCGCCGACAACCCGATCGTGGCCGATGGCGTCCGGACGTTGATGGGATCATCGCCGGGCTCGCGCTTGAACTTGATGGTGCTGTGCTGATCCCACGCGACACCGTAGTCGAAGAACACGGCGCCCTCGATCGGTGGGAGCGCCGCCGGCGTGCCCATCGACGGCGTGAGGATCGGGAACCGGATCTCGGCGTTGGCCACCGCCATGTTGGTGCCCAGGAGGCGGTCGAGCTCGACGCAGCCGGTCTGGGTCCCCGGGTCATTCAGGAACTGGCATTCGTTCCGCTCGTAGGACCCCGAGGTATGGCCCCGGAGCAGCTCCGTGGTGCCCAGGAAGTAGAGGTAGTTGTCCGCCTGCGGCCCCGTGCGGCCGACCCACAGGGCCCGGGTCGCGAACACGAGCGGGCCCACCATCTTGTCGTAGCGGCGGTAGTCGGCGAGGCCGGTCAGGTAATTCCATCCGCCCATGGTCTGGGAGACCTCGAGCCGGTAGCGCTGGCCCATGAACGGCCCGGTCCAACCGAAGAGGCTGTTGTCGAACACCATCGCCACCGCGGGGGTGATGTTGTTCACGCCCGGGCGGTAGTCGGTCACTTCCTGCGGCTCCCGGGTCGGAAATCCCGTGACCGGGTCGAAGGGCTCGAGGATGAGCTGGCTCGCGTCGTCGATGTTCGCGGCGGTGAGGCCGAACTCCAGCCGCCGGAACCGATTGATCGGGTAATAGGCGCGGCCGAATACCTCCCGGAAAATGAGCCGTCGGATCTGGGTGACGTACGTGTACTCGCCGGGGGTCGGCTCATTCGGGACGACCGCGGTTCCCTCGAGGTAGAACTGGGGCCGCTGCTGGAAGCCTACTGCCCAGTTGAACCGATTGGCTACGTCCACGTACGCCCCGAGGAATTCGCCCTCGTTGATCCGTCCGTTCACGTAGGCGGCGAAGATCATGGAGTTGTTGCCGAGCATGTCGCTGAGCTGTATCGCGCCGCCGCCGTAGATCCCGTTCCCGAAATTGTCGCGAGTGTAGCCGATGGACGGCCGCGCCACGTTTTCCGGCGTGTAGTGCTTCTTGTAGGGAACCACCGAGAACTCGGCGGAGTCGGGGAGGTCCAGTGTGGCGGAGTCCAGCAGCCGGGCGATTGAAACCGGCTCGATCACCTTGCCGGCGGAATCGGCCCGGACCGGTGCCTGGCCCGCGGCCCGAAAGCCGGACGGCGCCTTGTAGATCGACCCGCCCTCGCGTGCCTGGGGTACCGCGGCCGGTGCCTGGGCCGTGTCCGCCGGGGAAGGGACCTGAACCTGGGCGACGGGAGGGGCCGCGGGCTGCGCGGCCGCCGGCCGGTAAGGATCGCGCTTGAGGGCCCGCGGATTGGTGATCGAGTAGACGTCGTTGTTCTGCTTCTCGTAGTACACGAAGGCGAGGCGGTCGGCCTGCTGCGCCCAGCTCAGGGCGGGAGACAGCGGTGTCGCCGACTGGGCGCCGGTGAAGAAATCGGTGAGCTGGTAGATCTCCCCGCCGAGCTCGTACAGGAAGATGTTCGCGGCCCCGGTCCGGTCCGAGACGAACGCGAGGGACTTGCCGTCCGGCGCCCACTGGGGGCTGATGTTCCGCCCTTCGTCCATGAATGGCAGCACCTCGCGCGTACCCGTGTCCAGGTGATACAGCGCGATGCGAAGATTGCCGAACCGCAGCGTCTCGAAGTTCGTCTTGGGTCCCTCGTCGGTGACGTAGGCGACCGTCCTGCCGTCCGGCGACCAGGCGGGCTGGAGGTCGGCGAACTTGTCGTCGGTCAGCCGGCGGAATCCCGTGCCGTCGAGGTTGACGATGAAGAGATCGGAGATGCCGCCGTCCTGCCCGCTGAACACGATCTGACTTCCATCGGGACTGAAGACCGGGCTCGTGACCCCGTTCAGGTCCACCTTGATGCGTCGCGCGGCGCGGCCCTTCTTGACGTCGAATACCACGATGTCATCCCGTGCCTTCGCCTTGGCCGCGAACACCAGGAACCGGCTGTCGGGTGACCAGGCCGCGCTCGAGCTCAGGTACCGGAAGGTTTCGTAGTTCGCGTCGAAAACCGACTTGGCCAGCTTCCTGATGACCTTGCCCGTGCGCCCGTCGGCCAGATAGAAATCGACGAAGTAGAAATTGCGCTCGCTGAGATACGCGATCAGCGACCCGTCGGGTGACAGGGCCGGTGCCACGTGCAGCGTGCCGCCTGAAAGCTCCTTGGTCAGGAGCGGGGCGCCGACTCCGCGGGCGCGCTGCCGTGCCGCAACGTCGGGCAGGTATTCCCGCTGCACGTCGTCCCGCCACTGGGTCGAGAGCTGCTCCAGGCTCAGCCCCAGCACCCGACGGAAGGACGCATCCAGCCCCCCGCTCAGCGTGCCCTGGAGGATCGCGCCGACGGCTTCGTCGCCCCAGCGCGACCCGATGTAGCTCCAGATCGCGTGGCCGAACCGGTACGGGAAGATGTATGGATCGTTGGTCAGCTGGGCGATGGTCGGGAGCTTGCCTTCGAGAGTCGCGTCCCGGAGCCACATCGCCGTCTCGGGAGTGATCCCCCCGAGCGAGAGGTATTCGGCCATTCCTTCCGCGAACCAGAGCGGTGGATTGACGGCGATGATCGTCGAGAGCCCGGCGCCGGCCCGGCCCCTGGCCCACGTGTCGTACTGGAACTGGTGGACCATCTCGTGCATCAGCACGTGCTCGAAATCCCGGTAGGAGCCCGTGAACGGCATGATCGCACGATGCTTCAGGAAATCCGTCACGCCGCCGGTGCCTTCGCCGATGTCGCCGCCGAGGGCGTTGGTCTGCTGGAAGTCCGAGTGCGACGCGTACAGGATGATCGGTTTCCGCTCCTTGAACTCGTGATTCAGGATCCGGGAGAGCCGGCCGTAGGCGCGCTCGGCGATCCGGCCCGCGTCCATCGCCGCGGCCCGCTCACGTTCATAAAAGTAGATGTCGAAGTGCTCGGTCTTGATGACTTCGAAGTCGAACTTGGTGTACTGCACCCGGTTCTGGCCGAAGTACTGCGCGGCCAGCGCCGAGGGTGCAGCGAGGAGCAACGTTGCGGCAAGGCCGAATCGGCGGAGCATAGTCATCCCGGGAATCACACCCGCGGTGTCACCACCGGGGCGTCGCTCCAGAGGCGCTCGAGCTGGTAGAAAGCCCGCGCCTCCGGGTGAAACAGGTGGACCACGAAGTCCACGAAATCAAGCAGCACCCACCGGCCGGTCGTCAGGCCTTCGACGTGATGCGGTCGGTGCCCCGCCTGCCGCATGGCCTCCACCACCGAATCGGCGATGCCGCGCACATGGGCATCGGAGGTGCCGGAAGCAATGATGAAGAAATCGGTTGCGTCGTTGATCCCCCGCAGGTCGAGGACCGTCATCTCCCGTGCCTTCAGCGCATCGGCGGCCCGGACCGCCCGCTCCACCACCGCCGGCACCTGCCGGGGCTTCGCGGCGGCGCGGGTCACGCCGGCCTCCGGGGATTGGGCGGTGCGGGAGGTGTTCCATCCTCGACCTGATAGAAGACCGCCCACGCACCCTCGCCCACGTGCGTCCCGAGGACGCCGGTGGCCAGCGAGACGAAACAATCGCGGGGCCGATAGGCCGCCACCAGGGCCGCCCGCACCCGTTCCGCCACTTCCGGAGCCTCGGCGTGGACGACTCCGAACCGGACACTCTGTGGCCGAGGCGTCAGCCGCCGCTCGAGGAGCGAGAGCACTCTCGGCACCACATTTTCCCGGCCCCGCACCCGATCCACCGGCACCACCCGGCCCTGATCGTCGAGCGTGAGGATCGGTTTGACGTCGAGGAGTCCGCCGAGCCAGGCCTTTCCCTTCGTGACGCGCCCGCTCCGGAGCAGGTTGTCGAACCGATCGACGGTCAAGAGGACGCCTGACTGATTCCGGACCCGCCGCAGTTCCTCGACGATCGCCTCCCCGGGCCAGTCCTGCCCGGCCAGCTCCGCGGCGCGGAGGGCCAGGAGCCCCAGCCCAAGCGACGCCGAGCGGCTGTCGAAGAGGCGGATGTTGGTGAGGCCCCCGGCCCGGATCGCGGCCGCACCCGACTGGAATGTCCCCGACAGCGCGGAAGACAGCAGCACCGCCACGACCTCATCCGCCTCGTGCCGGGCCTCGCGGTAGACCCGGACGAAATCCCCGACTGTCGGCTGGGAAGTCGTCGGAAGCTCCGCCGAGGTCCGCATCCGGCGATAAAACTCCTCCGGATGGAGCTGGAGCCGGTCCTGGAAGATCTCGCCGCCGATGATGATCTGGAGCGGGACCAGATGGATTCCGTGCCGGTCGAGCACTGCATCGGGCAGGTCGGCCGAGCTGTCGGCGACGATCGCCACCCCCTTCTGCACGCCGTGTTTCAGTCCCCGGTGCTGGGCCCGCATGTCCTCAGCCTTCGTCTTCTCGAGGGCGCCCCAACCGGAGACAAAAGTAAAGACGGCATCCGGGGTGTCCGTGTGCACATGTGCCTTCAACATGTCTCCCGCGACGGCCACCACCACGGATCCCCCGAATACCCGGAGGGCGGTGCGCGCTTCGTTCGCGCTGGGCAACTGCTCGCCTTTCACAAGGACCTCGGTGCAATACTGGAAGTCCCGCTCGGCGGCGACCTCGGCTTCGGCGGCCGGAATGGCGAATTCCCCGGTGAATCCCGGATCCACCGGCAGGATCGGGTCGCCGTCGATGAAGCGCACGACACCCTCGATCATCCGGATGAAGCCCTTGCCGCCTGCGTCCACGACACCGGCCTCCTTGAGCACCGCCAGGAGCTCCGGGGTCCGGGCGAGCGCCAACTCGCCCTCGGCGTGCATCCGGCGCATGAACTCGCCGATGTCCGGCGAATCGGCGGCCGCCCGCTCCGCCGCCGCCGCGGCCTCGCGCGCGACGGTGAGGATCGTACCCTCGCGCGGATCGTCGAGCGCGGCATAGAGCCGCGTGACCCCGATTCGAATCGCGCCCGCCACCTCGACGGCCGTCGCCGTCTCGCGGGTCCCGATCCCTTCCGAGAAGCCGAGCAGGAAATGGGCGAGCATCATGCCTGAGTTTCCCCGCGCCCCCATGACCGCGGCCCGCGCCATCGCCTGTGCGGTGGCCCCAAGCGGTGCGTCGCCAAGCGCCCGGAGGGCGTCGGCGACGGCACGGAGGGTCAGGCTGAAATTGGTGCCGGTATCCCCGTCGGGCACCGGAAAGACATTGATCCGATTGATTTCATCCCGCCCGGCCGCCACCCAGTCCGAGGCCGCATGAATGGACCGGGCGAGCCGGGGCCCGTCCACGTAGGCGATGCCCACGCCCATGGGCGACTCCCCTTTACTCGGCGACGACCGTGACGCGGACGTCGGCGTGGACCTCGGGATGGAGGCGGATGCGGACGGTGTGCTCACCGACGGTCTTGATGGGGTGGTCGAGCTCGATCTTTCGCTTGTCCACGGGATGGCCCTGGGTGGTCAGCGCGTCCGCCACGTCCTGGCCCGTGATCGAGCCGAACAATTTGCCTTCCTCGCCGGCCTTCCGGGTGAAACTGACGACGGCGGACGCCAGCCTGGACTGCGCAGCTTCTGCATCGCCCTTCTCAGCTGCCAGGCGAACGGCGCGCGCGCGAGATTCTGCCTCGATCCGCTTCTTGTTGCCGGGAGTGGCCTCGTAGGCCAACCCCTGGGGCAGGAGGAAGTTCCGGGCGTATCCGGGCTTCACCCGGACCATCTGCCCGGCCTTTCCGAGCGCCCGAACATCTTCGCGGAGAATCACTTCCATCATTGGTCCAACCCTCCAGGTTGCGGCGGTTTCATGCGCCGCCGGAAATCTAGCCATGTATCCGCGAGGCCAAGCAGGACACACCCGCCCAGCACAAACGGCAAGAGGAAGAGTGCGCCCAGCACGAGCGCCGCCACGACGACCCGGGGGGCGCGTGCAACGGCGGTCCACAGGACGGCGGCGCCTCTGAGCGCGTAGAGCCCGCTCCCAAAGAACAACATGCTGGCGGCCGGATCGTGAACCTCCGGCGGCACCGGAAAGAGCACGCCTGCCAACCCTGCCACGACGAGCCAGACGAGTTGATCGGTGAAGCGAAAGTCGCGGAACGGCGCCAGGGGCGGGATCGCCGGTTGCGGCGCGATCCGGCGCGCCCAGCGGGCCGCGAGCAGCAGGCCCGCGAAGGCGAACAGCGCCATGAGTCCCGGAAAGATCGACGCCATCGGGCGCAGCGCATCGGCGATGGCCTCAAGCCCCTGCGCCCGGACGGGATCCACCGCCGCACCTTGGTTCCCGGCCTGCTGGATCAGCCCGTTGTAGGCCGCCCAACCCTGCCGGAGGGCCGCCAGCTCAACGTCGCGCCACCGGATGTCAAGAAACGCACACAGGGCGGACGTGCCGGCCGTCATCACACCGACCGCCTGGAGTGCCCGACTGATCATCGTGCCGGTTCCGACCAGGAGCAACGGGGCGCCGATCCCGATGGCCAAAATGCCCGCGGCCCGAATGACCTGGTCGAGCAGGCCGCCGGTCGAAGTGCTCCAGAGTCCCAACCACACCACGAGCGCCGCGAACCACAGCCATTCCCGGCGCGAGAGCGGGCGGCTGGCCAGCAGCAGCACCGCGAGTGGCCCCAGGAAAAAGACCACCATCACGGGCCACGTGAGCAGCACGTAGCCCGCCATGACGGCAAGGGACCCCGGAGAGACACGCCGCTCCCCGGGGTCCCGCAGGCCATCGACGCTCAGCCGGAGTGGCCCTTGATGTACGGCAGAAGTGCCAGCTGGCGCGCACGCTTGATCGCGGTGCTGAGCTGGCGCTGGTGCCGGGCGCAGGTTCCCGACAACCGGCTCGGGAGGATCTTGCCCCGTTCGGAGAGGAACCGCGAGAGAGTGCGCTCGTCCTTGAAATCCACTACCCGCACGCCGGACTCGCAGATCGCGCAGGTCTTGGCTGGGCGCCTCATTCGTCGTCCTCCTCATCGCCCTTGGCCGCGGTGACCGGCACGGGCTGAGCGCCTTCGCTCACCACGATGAGAAAGCGGAGTACGCCCTCATCGAGTTTGACCGCGCGCTCGTACTCCGGGAGCGCCTCGGCGGTCGTCTCGAGCTTCGCGATGACGTAGTAACCGGTGTCGTGCTTCTTGACGGGATAGGCGAGGGTCCGCTTGCCCCAATGGGACAATTGAGGCGCTTCGGCCCCGGGCGGTTGCAGCAGTGCGTGGAAGCGCGCGAGGCGCTCGTTGATGGCGGCTTCTTCGAGGGCAGAATCGAAGATATAGACCGCCTCGTACTGACGGGTCATGACACCTTCCTTTGGACTGTTGCCCCGGCCCTGGTGCGGAACCGAGGAGGATGAATTGTGAGCGGGGAAGTGTAGTCCGGGCGGGAGGTTAAGTCAAAAGTGACGAGGATGGGCAGATGGGCGGATGGCCGGTAACTGCCGCCGATTCGAGCTTCGTCGATCCAATGAGCCGCGATTCGATCCGGCCTGCTGCCCATCTGCCCATCTGCCCATCTGCCCATCTGCCGACCATATTCTCCCCGATGCTTATCATCTCCGTGCAAACCGGCACCCCCCGAACCTACGGGACCGAAGGATCTGACGATCCGCTGGAGCGTCCATGGACCAGCGCGATCGCCAAGCAACCCATTGCCGGCCCCGTCTGGGCCGGCCGAATGGGGATGGCTGGGGACGTCCAGGCCGACCGGAAACACCACGGCGGGCCAGATCAGGCCGTCCTCGGATATTCCGCCGATCATTATCCGAGGTGGCGGGAGGAGCTGGCGAAGCTGGAGGTCGGACCGGGATGGTTTGGGGAGAATTTGACCCTGAGTGGGGTCACGGAGCGTTCCGCGTGCATCGGCGACATCGTCGCCGTTGGGGCTGCGCGGCTCGAGGTCACCCAGCCGAGGCAGCCCTGCGGTACTTTGAGCCGGCGATTCCACCGGCGGGACATGGTGAAACTCGTGCATGCCGCCCAGCGGTACGGCTGGTACTTGCGGGTGCTGAGGGAGGGCTGGGTGGAAGCCGGGATGGAGGTGACGCTGGAGGACCGGCCGTACCCGCAGTGGCCGGTCTGGCTGGCGACGGAGGTCCTCGAGCACCGTTCTGCGAGGCGGGAGGAGGCCCTCCGGCTCGCCGCCTGCCCGGCGCTCAGTACGAAATGGCGGAATACGCTCGGTGCCGCCTAGGGGAGGCCAGGCACCTACACATTGAACCGGAAGAGCATCACGTCACCGTCCTGCACCACGTACTCCTTGCCCTCCGACCGAACCAGTCCCTGTTCACGCGCGTTCTTCCAGCCACCTGCCCGCACGAACTCGCCGAAGGCGGCCGTCTCGGCCCTGATGAATCCGCGCTCGAAATCCGAATGGATGACACCCGCAGCCGCCGGAGCCTTCTCGCCGGCGTGAATCGTCCAGGCCCGAACTTCCTTCTCGCCGGCGGTGAAGTAGCTGCGAAGGCCGAGGAGGTGGTAGGCGGCATGGGCGAGGCGATCGAGTCCCGACTCCGTGAGCCCGAGAGACTCCAGGAATTCTGCACGATCGCCGGGGGGCAGCTCCGCCAGTTCCGCCTCCACCTTGGCGGAGAACGCGACCAGTTCCGCTATCTCGCCATCCCGCTGGAGCGCTGCCCGGAGCGCCTCCACGTGCTGGTTGCCGGAAATGATCTCCTGCTCCGGTACGTTGGCGGCGTAGAGCACGGGCTTCGCCGAAAGGAGATTGAAGCTCCTGAATGTCGGTGCATCCTCGGCCGAAGGGACCACGCTCCGGGCGGGCCTCCCTGCGGAGAGCGCGGCTTTGAGCTGTTCCAGGAGCCTGCTCTCGAGCCGGGCCTGGGGGTCACCAGATTTCGCAGCACGTGAGGCCTTGTCGAGCCGTTTTTCAACCGTCGCCAGGTCCGCGAGTCCGAGCTCGATACTGATGATCTCCCGGTCGCGGACCGGGTCCACCGATCCGGTCACGTGCTGGATGTCGTCGTCCTCGAAACAGCGGACGACGTGCACGATCGCGTCCACCTCTCGGATGTTGGCCAGGAACTGGTTTCCGAGGCCTTCGCCCTGGCTCGCTCCCTTTACCAGGCCGGCGATGTCCAGGAATTCCACGGTCGCCGGGACGATGCGCGCAGGCTTCACCAACCGGGCGATGGCCTCGAGCCGGGGATCGGGAACCTGCACCACCCCGGTATTCGGCTCGATGGTGGCGAATGGATAGTTCGCCACCAGGGCGCCTGCCGAGGTAAGGGCGTTGAAGAGAGTGGACTTGCCGACGTTGGGCAGGCCGACGATGCCGAGTCTGAGCACGCGGTATTATCGCCTGGGAGGGACACGAGTGGAAGCGCCCGGGTGGCGCCGCGCTCCCCCGTCCGGGTACAATTAAAAGAGCAGGACCACCTTCACTGAAGGCATATGCGGATGCCCACAGACACTTCGGCCCCGGCTGGGGCGGGCTCCGCCGCCGCGCGGGAAGTGCGCGAGTCGGCTGTCATCCGATTCGCCGGCGATTCGGGCGACGGGATGCAGATCACCGGATCGCAGTTCACCCTCGAGACGGCGCTCGCCGGCAACGACCTCGCCACCTTCCCCGACTATCCGGCCGAGATTCGCGCCCCCGCGGGGACCACTTTCGGCGTTTCGGCGTTCCAGATCCATTTCGGCGCCGTGGACATTCAGACCGCCGGGGACGATCTCGACGTGCTGGTCGCGATGAATCCGGCAGCGCTTCGCGTGAATCTGAAGGATCTCCGGCGGGGTGGCACGCTCATCGTTGACGCGGGTGCCTTCACCGAGCGGAACCTGATCAAGGCGGGATACACCGCCAACCCGATCGGGGATGGCAGCCTCTCGGACTACCAGCTGCTGGCCCTCGAGATCGACCGGCTCACCGAGGAAGCGGTCAAGGATTTCGATATCACGTCGAAGGAGGCCTTCCGTTCCCGGAACATGTGGGCGCTGGGACTCGTCCTCTGGATGTACGGCCGCGAGCGCCAGGCGACGATCGACTGGATCATGAAGAAGTTCGCGGACGAGCCCGAGATCGCGAAGGCCAACGTGGCGGTGCTGAATGCCGGCCACGCCTTCGGCGAGACCGCCGAGCTGCCGAGCGATCTGCACGCCTATCGCGTCGAACGCGCCCCGGCCGAACCTGGGGTGTATCGGACGGTGAGCGGCGCGGAGGCGGTGGCGTGGGGACTGGTGGGCGGTCTCAAGGCGGCGGGACTGGAGCGGATGGTGTTCGCGTCCTATCCGATTACACCGGCCTCCCCGGTGCTTCACCTCCTGGCGAGTCTTCGGGCGCACGGAGTCGTGACCTTCCAGGCGGAGGATGAAATCGCCGCCATTTGCGCCGCGATCGGCGCTTCCTATGCCGGTGCGCTCGGCGTGACCTCGTCGTCCGGTCCGGGCATCGCACTCAAGACCGAGGCGCTGGGGCTCGCCATCGCCACGGAACTGCCGCTGGTCGTCATCGATTCCCAGCGCGCCGGGCCCTCCACCGGTCTTCCGACCAAGACCGAGCAGTCGGACCTCTTCCAGGCGGTGCTCGGGCGAAATGCCGATGCCCCCATGCCGGTCATCGCTGCGGCGTCGCCGTCGGACTGCTTCGAGGTCGCGATGGAAGCCGTGCGTCTGGCAACAAAGTACATGACGCCCGTCTTCCTCATGACCGACGGCTACCTCGCCAACGCCGCCGAGCCCTGGCATCTGCCGGACCTCGCGGCATTGCCGCGCTTTCCGGTGCGGTTTCGCACCGATCCGGAGGGATTCCACCCGTTCGTCCGGGATCCCGCGACGCTGGCCCGCGCGTGGGCCATCCCTGGGACGCCCGGACTCGAGCACCGAATCGGCGGCATCGAGCGCAGCTACGAATCGGGCCACATCTCATACGATCCGGACAACCACGAGAAGATGACGAAAGTGCGCGCCGCCAAGGTGGCCGGGATCGCGCAGGATATTCCCGAGCAGCAGGTGGCACTGGGTGAGGCGGGCGGGCCACTGGCCGTCGTGGGGTGGGGATCCACCTTTGGGCCGATCCATCAGGCGGTGAGACAGGCGCGCGCCGCCGGAGCGAGCGTGTCCCACATTCACATCCGGTACCTGGCGCCGTTTCCCCGGAATCTCGGTGACCTGTTGCGCCGCTTCGACCGGATTCTGGTTCCCGAGATGAACAATGGCCAGCTCGTCACGCTGCTCCGGGCGGCCTACCTGGTGCCGGCAGAGGGATTGAACCAGATCTCCGGGAAGCCCTTCAAGGTCTCGACGATCGAGGCTGCGATCCGGGCGGCCGCCGCGGGCGGCAATGGGAAGGGAGGTGCCGCATGAGCGTCGCGACAAAGCCCGAGCGGCTGCAACCCAAGGACTTCGCCTCCGACCAGGAGGTGCGCTGGTGCCCCGGGTGCGGGGACTATGCGATTCTCAAGGCGGTGCAGAAGGTCCTGGCCGACGTCGGCGCGGCGCGGGAGAGCACCGTCTTCGTCTCGGGGATCGGCTGCTCCTCGCGCTTCCCGTACTATGTATCCACGTACGGCTTCCATACGATCCACGGCCGCGCGCCCGCCGTAGCGACCGGCGTGAAGCTGGCCAACCCGGCGCTGGACGTGTGGGTGATCACGGGCGATGGCGATGGTCTCTCCATCGGCGGGAACCACATGCTGCACGTCCTGCGGCGGAATGTGGATTTGCAGATCCTCCTTTTCAACAACGAGATCTACGGGCTGACCAAGGGGCAATACTCGCCCACATCGCGGCAGGGCACCAAGTCGCCCTCCACGCCGGGCGGCTCGATCGAGCGCCCGCTCTCCCCGTGCGCGTTCGCGCTCGGCGCGGGCGCGCGATTCGTCGCGCGGGGTATCGATGTGCAACAGCCACAGCTGGTGGAGGCGCTGAAGCGCGCGCACGCGCACCGCGGCGCCTCATTCGTCGAGATCTTCCAGAATTGCGTGGTCTACAACGACGGCGTGTTCAACGAATTCACCGAGAAGGCGGTGGCGGGAGACATGCAGCTGCACGTGCAGCACGGCAAGCCGCTGCTGTTCGGGAAGGAGAAGAACCGCGGCATCCGGCTCGACCCAGCGCGACTCCGGCTGGAGCTCGTGACGCTGGGCGAGAACGGTGTCGGCCTCGAGGACGTGCTGGTGCACGATGAGAGCAACCGGCTGCTCGCCCAGATGCTGGTGGGACTCGAAGCCCCCGAGGCGCCGGTGGCGCTCGGGGTCATTTACTGCGATCCCGCGCCGAGTTATGAGAGCGAAGTGTATGGGCGGCCGGCCGGCGAGGCCGGAGACCTCGGGGCGCTGTTGAAGAAGGGGAGGACGTGGACGGTGTAGGCGGGTCGCTGCCTACCGTCCGAGCCCCGCAAACCACGGCGCGAGCACCAGCGAGACCACGCTCATCAGCTTGATCAGGATGTTCATCGCGGGGCCGGAGGTGTCCTTGAACGGATCACCGACGGTGTCGCCCACGACCGCCGCCTTGTGCGGGTCGCCGCCCTTCCCGCCGTGGTGTCCGCCCTCGATGTACTTCTTCGCGTTGTCCCACGCGCCGCCCGCGTTCGCCATGAAGAGCGCCAGCAGCACGCCGGTGACCGTGGCACCGGCCAGCAGCCCGCCCAATGCCTGCACTCCGAGCACATAACCGACCGTCACAGGGACCGCCACAGCGGTCACGCCGGGCAGCATCATCTCACGGAGCGCCGCGCGGGTCGAGATGTCGACGCAGCGGGCGCTGTCCGGCTTGGCGGTGCCCTCCATCAGGCCCTTGATCTCGCGGAACTGGCGGCGCACCTCCTCCACCATTCCCTGCGCGGCGCGACCGACCGCGGTCATCGTGAGCGCCCCGATCACGAAGGGCAGGGTCCCCCCGATGAAGAGTCCGATGACCACCATGGGATTGACGATGTCGAGTGACAGGACCTGGCCGGGCGGGGTAACCGCCGTCGCGAACGCCGAGAACAGCGCGAGCGCCGTGAGGGCGGCGGAGCCGATGGCGAAGCCCTTGCCGATCGCGGCTGTGGTGTTCCCCAGCGCGTCGAGACCGTCGGTGATCTTCCGCACCTCGGGGCCAAGATGGCTCATCTGGGCGATGCCGCCGGCATTGTCCGCGATCGGGCCGTAGGCATCTACGGTCATGGTCACGCCGACCGTTGCGAGCATGCCGACCGCTGAAATTGCGATGCCGTAGAGGTCGGCGGCCCAGTACGAGACGTAAATGGCGCAGGCGATGAGCAGGATCGGTAGCAGCGTGCTCATCATCCCGACGGCGAGGCCGGCGATGATGTTGGTGGCCGGGCCGGTCGTCGAGGCCTGCGCAATGGCGCGGACCGGTTTGGCGGACGTGTAGTACTCGGTGACGGCGCCAATCGCGATGCCGGCCACCGTGCCGGCGAGGACCGCCCATAGCGCTCCGAGGGCGGGCTTGCCCTCCATGCCGAGGGGCAGGCGGCCCGCGAGCCACCAGGCGGAGACGAGGAAGAGCCCGGCGGCGATGAACGTCGTGTTGCGTAGCGCGCCGGCCGGATTCCCGTGGCCCAGGAAGCGAAGCGCCGCAATCCCGACGACCGACGCGCCGAGGCCCGCGAGGACCATCAGGATCGGCAGGGCGACGGCATTCATGCGGAACCCGTCGGCGATGGCCGGAGTGGTCGCCGCGAGCGCGATCGTCGCAATGACCGCGCCGACGTAGCTCTCGAAGATGTCGGCGCCCATGCCCGCCACGTCGCCGACGTTGTCACCCACGTTGTCCGCGATCGTCGCCGGGTTGCGAGGGTCGTCCTCGGGAATGCCCGCCTCGACCTTGCCGACCAAATCAGCGCCGACATCCGCGGCCTTGGTGTAGATGCCGCCCCCGACCCGGGCGAAGAGGGCGATCGAACTCGCCCCCATTGCAAAGCCGGTGATGATGGCGCTGTACCGGCCAAACGCTGCGAAATCCGCGCCGTGAGGCGCCAGGGCCAGCCACGTGACGGTCCCGATGCCGAGCAACCCGAGCGACGCGACGGCCAATCCCATCACGGCGCCGCCGTTGTACGCGAGGAACAGGGCCTTGCCCTGGCCCACGGCGCGCGCGGCCTCCGAGGTGCGCACGTTGGCCTTGGTGGCCGCCTTCATGCCGAACAGGCCCGCGCAGACCGAGCAGACGCCGCCGAAGATGTACGCCAGGGCGGTGTACTTCCCCACGGCGAGCCAGAGCAGCGCCGAGACCACCAGCAGGAACGGCACGAGGACGGTGTATTCGCGGCGCAGGAAGGCCATCGCGCCTGTCTCAATGAGCTCGGCCAGCTCCCTCATGGCCTGCGAGCCCGCCGGCTGCCGCTTGAGGTACCAGTAGATCGAGAGGGCGATCAGGAGGCCGGCTGCACCGCCGACCGCCGCCCACGGTGCGAACTGCATCACGCTCTCCCCATCGTCACTTGGGTCCGGTGTCCCGGTTGAATCGGTTCATCGCCCGCTCGATGCCCTCGGCCAGCCAGCAGTCCACGGCCTCGGCCATGGGACCAAGGAGCGTCATCAGTGTGTCCCACTCGTCCCGCTCGAACTCTCCCAGCACGTAGTCGCTGAGATCCTCCGTGCCATCGGGCATCGGGCCGACTCCGATACGGAGCCGCGCGTAGTCCTGTCGGTGCAGCGCCGCCTCGATGCTCTTAAGCCCGTTATGTCCACCCGCCGACCCGGCACCGCGGAGCCGGAACCGGCCCACCGGCAGCGCGACGTCGTCTACCAGGATCAGGAGGTCCCGGCTGGCATCGAACTCCGGAAACACGCGAAGCGAGGCCAGCGCGGCCCCGCTTCGGTTCATGTAGGTCGTGGGTTTGACGAGCAGGACGTCCTGCCCCTCGAGCCGTCCCGCCGCCACGCGCGCCCGCTCACCGCGGCGGAAGGGGCCGAGCCCCCAGCGCTCCGCCAGGTAATCGGCCAGCAGAAACCCCGCGTTGTGCCGGGTGCGCCCGTACTCCGGCCCCGGATTGCCGAGCCCGATGATTGCGCGCAGCGCTCAGCTCTTCTCTTCGGTCTCTTCCTCGGGCTTCGGCTTCCGGATGAGCTCCGGTTCGGCCGGCGCCTCCTCGACCACCGGGACGACGACTTCCTCGGCCCTCGGAGCGACGACCGTGCAAATCGGCGTGTCGCCATCCTCGAGGATTTCGCCCGTGACAAGCTGGATGTCGCGTACGAAGAGGGAGTGCCCGATGGTCAGCGCGTTGACATCCAGGTCGATATGGTCGGGAATATCGGCCGGCAACACGCGGATCTGGACATCCCGGTGCATGAAGTCGAGCACGCCACCGAAGTTCCGCACGCCGTCGGGTATGCCGACCAGGCGGACCGGGATCCGCACCTCGACCTCTTCGTCGGCGTGGATCTCGTAGAGATCCAGGTGCAGGACGGTGCTCGACCGGAGGGCGTCGCGCTGGATCTCGCGGATGAGCGCCTTGACCGGCGCGCGGCCGTCGACCGAGACGTCGAGCACCGTGCTGGCCGTCACGCCCTGGAGCGTCCGGCCGAGCACGGTGGCGTCGATGGACAGGGCTTCGGGCTCGCGCCCGTGGCCGTAGATGATTGCGGGGACCTGGCCGGCCCGGCGGAGGGTGCGGGCCGAGCCGGTGCCGGTCTGATGGCGCGAGGACGCCACAAGTGTGACCTGTTGTGCCATGATCCGATCCTTCGTAGTGGCGGATGCCCGGCGGGCATCCTCAATCGAACAGCGAACTCACGGACTGATCGCTGTGGGTGTAACCGATCGCCTTGGCCAGCAGGCCAGCGATCGACAGGACTTTAAGCCGGTCGAACCGCCGCTCGGGGGGAATGGCGATCGTGTTCGTGACCACCACTTCCTTGACCGGTGAACCCATCAGCCGCTCCACCGCCGGCCCCGAAAGGAGCGCATGCGTGGCGCAGCAATAGACATCGTTGGCGCCGAGCCGTTTCAGCGCGTGCACCGCTTCGGACATCGTGCCGGCGGTGTCGATCATGTCGTCCGGTATGACGCAGTCCCGGCCGGCCACCTCGCCGACGACGTTCACCACCTCGGCGATGTTGGCCGACGGGCGGCGTTTGTCGATGATCGCCAGGGTCGCGTTCAGCCGCTTGGCGAATCCGCGTGCCATCTTGGCCGAACCGACGTCCGGCGCCACCACGACGGGGTCCTTCAGCTGCTTCTGCCGGAAGTGGTTCACAAAAACAGGCGCTGCATAGAGATGGTCCACCGGCAGGTCGAAGAACCCCTGCATCTGGTGCTGGTGGAAATCCATCCCGAGTACCCGGTCCGCGCCCGCGGCCGATACCATGTTGGCCATGAGCTTCGCACTGATGGCCACCCGCGGCTGGTCCTTGCGGTCCTGGCGGGCGTAGCCGAAGTACGGGATCACCGGCGTGACGCGCGCGGCGCTCGCCCGCTTGGCCGCGTCCATGAGGAGCATCAGCTCGATGAGATTCTCGGCCGGCGGGTTGGTCGGCTGGATGATGTACACATCCCGGCCCCTCACGTTCTCATCGATCTTGACGAAGATCTCGCCATCGGCGAAGCGCTTGATGGTCAACTGACAGAGCGGCTGCCCGAGATGCTGCGCGACCTCCTCCGCCAACGCCCGATTGGCGGTGCCGGAGAGAAGCAACATCTGGCTGCGCTCAAGCGAGATCTGAGTCATAAATAGAGCCCCCAAAGCTAGCGGGGGGTCCGCATCGAGTCAACTCATGCATTGACAAGGGGATCGCGCGTCGAACGGAGGGGGGAATTGGCCCTGGTGGATTCGAACCACCATTCTCAGATCCAAAGTCTGATGTCCTGCCATTGGACGAAGGGCCAGCGTCACAAAATGTAAAGACTTGCGGCAATTGAAGAAAGGACCGCCCATCGCCTCTCAGTCCTCAACGTTGAGTCCTGCTGTTCCCGTCTCGATCACCCGCCCGTGCTTTCGTCCCAGCATGTCGCGGGCATCCGCCCGGTCCCGGCTCGACCGATAGACCCCGACCACCGCCGAGCCCGAGCCGCTCATCCGGCACAGAACGGGCCGAGTAGCGACCATGGCTTCGAACGCGGCGTGGATGGCGGGTTGCTTCCCGAACACGGCCGCCTCGAAATCATTCCCGGACATCCGCGCTACATTCCCCCAGGTCCGGATCGAATCAAGGTCGAGCGCGATGGCACCGCGCTGATTGGTCGGCCGCGTCGCATCGATCCACTGAAAGGCTTCGGGGGTGGGGATGCCAATCGGGGGGATCAACAGCAGCATCGGAGCGGCCGGGAGCGGCGGCAGTCGGATCATGCGTTCACCGCGGTTCCACGCAAGGGCCAGTTGGGCCCCGCTGAGGAAGAACGGGACATCGCTGCCAAGGTGCGCCGCGAATTGAAGCAGCTCGTGGCGCGGAACAGCGTCGTTCGCGAGCCGGTTGACCGCGATCAGCGCCGCCGCAGCGTCGCTGGAGCCGCCTCCGAGGCCGGCCTGCACGGGGATTCGCTTCTCCAGCGCGAGGTGTACACCAAACCGGCGGCCGGTCGCCACCACCACACGTTCGGCCGCGCGGGCGGCGAGATTCTGCGCTGCCGGGCCCGCGTCGGCGCCTGAGACTTCGATCGTCACCGTCCCCGTCTCGGTGCGAGTTGCGGCTAGACCATCCGCCAGGTCCACCAGACAAAACAACGTTTCGATGCCGTGATAGCCGTCGGCTCCGCGGCTCAACACGCGGAGAAAGAGGTTGACCTTAGCCCTCGCCTCCAGTCGGACCGTTTCCTCAGCCATCGCGCACCGCCTCGGTCCGTGCGGCAGCGAACCCAAGCCCCGTCCTCGTGGCCGACCATAGGCCGAGCAGGGTGATCGGGATGAACGTCGTCACGTGGTAGGTCAGGGCATAAGCGGCCGCCTGGCTGGCGCCGACCCCGTAGAGTCCGAGTACCGCCGTGATGACCGCCTCGAACGGGCCGACATAGCCGGGCGCCGAGGGCAGGGCGATGCCGAATACGAGGATTCCCTGCATCACGACTGCCCCCACGAAGCCGACGGTGAGATCGAAGGCCCGGAACATCAGGTAGAACGAGAGGGCATTCACCAGCCAGAGCACTACGGACAGCGCGATCACCGCCGTGAGCCGGCCGGGCGAACGGAGCACTCCGAGCCCGTGCCGCACTCCTTCGATCATCTCAACCAGTCGATAGGCGAGGCGGTCGGACCGGATCAGCGCGCGAACCACGCGTTCCGCCGCGAGGGGGAAGGCCACCACCAGGCCGGCACCGAAGAGGGCGACGACCGCAAGCGCGCCCATGGTCGTCGCGGCCTGCCGCACGGGGATTCCAGCCAGCGCGACATCGGCCGGCAGCCCCGGCAGCAGCAACGCGGCGGCAAGTAACCCGACCACGGTGAGTGCGTCGAAGACCCGTTCCACGGCGACCGACGAGAGCGATGCGCTCAGCCGGGTGTCCGTGAGGCGGCTTGCCGCGACCGTCCGCACCAGCTCGCCGGCACGAAATGGCAGGAGGTTGTTGGCGGCAAACCCCATGCTGACGGCGTGCCATAGCGGGAGCCAGGAAAGGGGGCCTCCGTCGGCGCGACGCAGGAGGAGGTGCCAGCGAACAAGACGAATGGGGAACAGAGCGGTGGCGACCAGCACCGCTCCCAGGAGTGGCACCGGTCGAACGGCGCGCACGTAAGCCACTGCCTCGTCCAATCGCGCGTTGCGGAGGGCCCACCACAGCAGCACGGCGGACACGCCGAGGGCGAGGACGACCTGCCCCACCCGGGCGCGCGACACCTTCAAGCCGCCGGCTCGATGGCCAGTGGAACGAGGTCGAGAAGCTCGTCGAGAAGCGGCCGGACGCCCGCGAGATCCGCCCCTTCGCGGAGGCGGACCACGATGACCTGGCGCACCGCATCGGCGCGCCGAAGCGCCGAGTCGCCGCGATAGAGAAGGGCGCCGATGTCGAGCACGGGCGGTGCCTCGGGACCTGGTGCGGGTGCCGGTCCGGGTCCGCCTCCCACCAGGAGATCGAGCGCCGACCCGGGTCCGTTGCCGGTTGCCACCAGGCGACTGTAGGTGAGAAAGCTCCCGGCGAGGGACGCGTCCTCCACGATCGGAGGTGCGACCGGGGCGAGGCTCTCGATCGGCACGACCGGCTCCTCCCGCTCGCGCGTCCCGACTTGGGTGACCGGTGGCGGTTCCGTCGTGATCCGCGCCACAAGGCTCTCGAGATCCAGCGCGACGGCCACCGGATCGCTCTCCGGCGTCAGCCCCCGGAGGAGCGTCCCGGCCGAGCGCAGCACGGCGCTGAGGCCGTGGGGCTCCCGACCCGCGGCAGTATCGGCGATCGCCTGGCGGGCGGCGGCGCCGAATCGCTCGAGCGCGGGCCCGATTCCGGTGGTCGTGCCCAGCCTGGCGGACTGCAGCGCACCGGAGAGTCCGAACAACCGGAGGTGCCGCTGCGTGGCCGACGCGGTGCGGTCGAGTTCGTCGGCCGCCTGGGCCAGGAACTCGCCGTGGCTGACGAGCTCCACCGAGCCGAACGACATGGCTGCCAGGGGTTCCGGCGCGTTGCCCAGGGTGACGATGCTCTTCGCCCCGTCGGGCGCGAGGGTCGTGATGTCCACGACATCGCGCTCCGACAGAAAGCGCTGCAGCAGGAGCCCCGCGAAGCGGCGGGCCTCGGCGGCGTCCGGCTCGGGCCGGCCCTTTTCCGCCACATCGCGGGAGGCTCGGGTGAGCGCCTGGGCGGCGGCGTCGAAGACTTCGCTGACGCCCTCGGGCGGCGCCCAGCTCCGGGTGAGATCACCGACGGCGACTTCCAGACTGTCGAGCAGCTCGGGGAGCGGGGACAACTCGGCGAGCGCGGCGAGCCCGCGCAGCGACTGCATCCGTCGCAGGATGTTGTGGAGCGGCTCCCGCGCATCGGGCTCGGCCTCCAGCGCACGGGCGGCGCGATCGAGGGCGCTTGCCACCAGCGCGCCTTCGCGCGCGACGAACGCGCGTACCCCGGCGTTCAACTCGCCGACGGGCGCCGGCCGACCCGGGCGGCTCCCTTCCGGAGGACGCCCACTGATCGCCTCGAGGCTCTGGGCGACCCGCTGTGCCCGCATCTGGTCGTCGTCCGACCAGTTCCGCGAACGCCGGACAAGCAGCTTCAGATCTTCCACCGCCTGTCCCACGACCTCCGCAAGCGCGGCATCCCAGGCGCGCGTGTGATCCCGGTATGAGCGGGCCACGCCCTCGAGACCCGCGGCGGCGCGGGCGACCTGGGGCTGGTTGGCCATGAGGGCCGAGCCGCGGAGGGCCCGGCTGAACCGGACGAAATCCTCCGGAGGAGGGCCGCCCGGCTCACCGGCCAGCTTCGCCAGGTGCTCGAGATACTCGCCGGCTTCCAGCGCAAAGAAATCGATGGGGCCGAGAGGAGCGGACATGGAGGGTCCGGTGGAGGGGATGCCGAAACGTAAGACGAAACGTCGGAACTGAGAAGTGAGATCCCTAGGGCCTGCTTCGGACGCCGATCAGAATCGCTTTCATCTCACGGACCGCCGTTTCGATGCCGTCGAACACCGCCCGGCTGACGATGCTGTGGCCGATATTCAGCTCCTCGATCTCCGGTACGGCAGCTACGGGATGCACGTTCGCATAGGTCAGGCCGTGGCCGGCGTGGACGGCGAGACCAAGCTCCCCGGCGTGCCGCGCGGCGGCCTCCAGCTCATGGAGCGCATTGGCGGCCTCCGGCCAGCTCCGGGCGTAGCGGCCGGTATGCAGCTCGATCGCGGGGACGCCAAGATCCTTGGCCGCGTCGATGGTGTCGAGGTCGGGGTCGATGAAGAGGCTCACCCGGCACCCGGCCTCATCCAGCCGCCGGATCGCCGTCCGCAGCCGGCCGTCACGGTGGCTGACCCGAAGGCCGCCCTCCGTTGTCACTTCCTGCCGGCGTTCCGGGACCAGGGTGGCCTGGTAGGGGCGCACCTGGCAGGCGATCTGGAGGATTTCATCACTCAAGGCCAGCTCGAGGTTCAGGACGCTCCGGATGCGGCCCGCCAGGGCGAACACGTCGCGGTCCTGGATATGCCGGCGGTCCTCCCGAAGGTGCACCGTGATGCCGTCCGCACCGCCGGCCTCGCAGCGCTCCGCGGCCCGTACCGGATCCGGTTCGTCGGTCTTGCGCGCCTCGCGGACCGTGGCGACATGATCAATGTTGACGTACAGCCTGAGCCGAGTCATTGCTCGCACCCCGTGCGCCGGATTACGTTTGAGCCATTCTTCCCTTGCCGAGCGAGCGCCCTGTGAAGCACCGCTGGATGCCCGTGATACTGCTCCTTGCCGCGTGTGCGGGGGGAGCCAGCCCAGAGACAGCAAATCCGAGTGCCGGCCCGCAAGCCGTGGTCGATAATTTCCTGCAGGCCGCCAAGGACAGCAATCTGGCCCGGATGGCCGACCTGTGGGGCACGGCGAGCGGCCCTGCGAGCCGTACCCACCTGCCGCCGGACTATCTGAAGCGGATCGAGATCATCCAGATCTACCTCGATCACGATACGCGGCGCTTCATCGCCATCAGCGACGTCGAGGACGAGCCTGACCAGAAGCGTGTGTTGATGGAGCTCCGGCGCGGCAACTGCGTCAACCGGGTGCCGTTCGTCGCAGCCAAGCTGTCGAACGACACCTGGCTGGTGCGCAATGCGGATATCGCCACGGTCGGCAATCCGGCGCGGCGGTGCGACGAGCGCGGCAACCCGATCTGACCGGCGGGAACTCCGGCAGCGGCGCAACGTTCTATTCAGTGAGCTCGAGGAGAATCCCGGCGGTGGCCTTGGGGTGGACGAACGCAATGCGCCGGCCGCCGGCACCGGCACGCGGCACGTCGTCCACCAGTCGATAGCCGGCCGCGCGGCACGCCGCGACGGCGGTGTCCAGGTCCGGCACGCGGTAGCAGACGTGGTGAATGCCCGGACCGCGCCGCTCGAGAAACCGGGCGATGGGGCTCCCGGGGTCCGCGGGCTCGAGCAGCTCGACTTCGGACTCGCCGAAGGGCAGGGAAACGATTCGCGCGCCGTCGGCGAGCTCCGGCTCATGGGGCTCGAGGCCGAGGATCTCGCGATAGAATCGCAGAGCGTCGCCGATGTCGTTGACGGCGATCCCGATATGCGCGATGCGGGCAGTGTCCCTCACGTGGATGCTCCGGCGTCGGATGGTCAACGCGACAAACTAACCGCGGGATGGCGCCACGCACACCCCGCTGCATGCCAACTGGAGAGTGCTTTGCTCATGTCCCACAATACGGTTGCCGTCACCGACAGCTCCTTCTCGTCTGAGGTCGAACAGGCCAAGGGCCTGGTCCTGGTGGATTTCTGGGCCACCTGGTGCGGTCCCTGCCAGATCGTGGCGCCGGTCCTCGACCAGCTGGCCCAGCAGTATGCCGGAAAAGCCAAGGTGGCCAAGCTGGACGTCGACAACAACCAGCGCACTGCCATGCGCTTCAATGTCCGCTCGATTCCGAGCATTCTGTTCTTCAAGGATGGCAAGCACGTGGACACGGTCGTCGGTGCGCTGCCGAAGGCCAGCATCGAATCCAAGATCCAGCAACACCTCGCGGCCTAGGCTGCCGCCCCGGGGCCGCCCGCCGGGGCGGCCCCGCCGCACGAGGCCCTATGCGCGCCAGCGCCACCCGCCTGTTACACTCCTCCATCCGGCTGAGCGACGTCGCCTACCCGGCATCGAACATCCTGCTGGCCCGCACCCGCCTCGCCTACGTGCACATCGACAATCTGATCTCGTTCGCCAAGCGGGATCGCGATGGCCGGGTCGACGCCTATCTCCTCGGCTATTTGCCCGATGAACTGGTCCTGCTCTTCTTCCAGAAGGGCGAAGTCGTTACGGCCGCCGAAATCGGCGCCGAACACCGGGGCGTCCTGCCGATTCAGGAGGCGATCCGGCGACTCAAGTCGGACCCCGAGCGGGGGGAGGCGGCGTATTGCGCCGCGCCCACCGAGCAACTCCAGATGATGTACCACGCCTGTGCGGCTCCGGCCGAGCCGTGGCTCCTCGATTCGCGGAGTCCCGAGCAGATCTTCCCCCGGCTCGCCGCGGAGGGCTTCGGGGGCGGGCTCGAGATCATCTCGAACGGCCGGGTGAATTACCTGACGTTCGATCACGGCCGGTTCGTCAGCGCCTTCCTGTACGCGCGACCCGAGGCCGAACCGCTTTCGGCGTACATCCAGACCCTGTTCTCCCGGGACAACGATGGCGTGCTGCCGGCGCTGGCCGTCAGCGGGATGACCCACGCCCCGCCGCTGCCCACCCAGGCGCTTCCGTCCCAGGTGCGCATGTATCGCGAGGTGTTCGCGCGCATCGCTCACGCGATGGAGGCCGAAATGCCGGCCGACGGCGTCCGCCGGGTGGACCGGACGACCGCCGGCCTCATCCAGACGCATCCCGCCCTGGCCACGTTGCTGCCCGCGAACACGACGGATCCCGCTTCGCTCGCGGTGTCGTCCGGCGCGCTGACCGCCGCGCTGGCGGGCTGGGCGGCGGCCCTGCTCGGCGAATTGGAGATTGTGTCCCCGGGGAGCGGGCCTCGCGTGCTCCGCGAGGCGACCCGCGATCATCGCCACGTCCTCCAGGGCGCCGGGTTCTACGACCAGTTCCCGTGGAGCCTCAACTGGTAGCCCCCGCCACGCTGTACGTCGTTGCCACCCCGCTCGGACATCTCGGAGACCTCACGACGCGCGCGGCGGAGGTGCTGCGCGGAGTGGATGTCGTGGCGGCCGAGGACACGCGGCGGTCCCGCACGCTGCTGGAGCACCTCGGCGCCTCGCCCCGGGTCGTCAGCTTTCACGCCCACTCGGACGCCGGGCGGACGGAGGAACTGCTCGGACTGCTCGCGGAAGGCAGGAGCGTCGCTCTGGTCACCGACGCCGGCACACCCGGCGTGAGCGATCCCGGGCCGACGCTGGTGGCGGCGGTGCGGGCGGGGGGCTACGCAGTCGTCCCCATTCCCGGACCGTCGGCCGCGGCGGTGGCACTCTCGGCCGCGGGCCTTCCGGCCGACCGGTTTCTGTTCCTCGGGTTCCTCCCACGGAAGGGCGCGGATCGACGGGAGCTGCTCGGCCGCGCCGCCCGCGAACCGTGGAGCATTGTGTTCTATGAGGCGCCGGGCCGATTGGTGACGCTCCTGAGGGATCTCGCCACCGTCGCCGGCGAGAACCGCCACGCGGTCGTCGCGCGGGAACTCACCAAGCTGCACGAGGAATTCCGGCCGGGCACGCTCGCCGAGCTTGCGGCGTGGTACGACGCGCATGAGCCCCGGGGTGAGATCACGCTTGTCATGGCCGGGGCCCCAGCGGCGCCGCTGGTGATGGACGCCGAGTTCCTGGCAGCGGAGGCGCGACGGCTGCTCGGCGAAGGGCTCAGCCGGAAGGACGTCGTTCGCAGATTGACGGAATCTTCCGGCCTTCCGCGTAATGAGATCTATCGCCTCGTAGTGGAGTCGTCGTGAATCTGCCGGCCTGCCTTGGAACATTGCTGTGCCTCGGCGCTGCCGCGCCCGCCGTCCACGCGCAGGGTGAGCCGATCACGATCGGACGCCTGCACTACGACGGTGGCGGGGACTGGTACGCCAACCCCTCGAGCCTGCCGAACCTGTTGTCGGAGGTCGGGAAGCGAACCGGACTCCTGGTCGCGGACAGGGAACGAGTGGTCACACTGAGCGATCCGGGGCTTTGGGACGTGCCGTACCTGTACATGACGGGACACGGCAACGTCCACTTCTCCGATTCGGATCTGGCGACGCTCCGACGCTACCTCCTCCAGGGCGGCTTCCTCCACGCCGATGACAATTACGGCATGGACCAGTCGATCCGCCGCGAGATCGCGCGGCTGTTCCCCGACCGGCCCCTCGTCGAGGTGCCGCTCGATCATCCTGTCTACCGGCTCGTGTACGCCTTTCCGAAGGGCATACCCAAGATCCACGAGCACGATGGCAAGCCCGCGCAGGGGTTCGGGATATTCATCGACGGACGCCTTGCCGTTTACTACAGCTATCAGTCGGACCTGGGCGATGGGTGGGAGGACCCCGACGTGCACAAGGACCCGCCTGAAGTCCGGGAGGCGGCGCTGCGAATGGGAGTCAATCTGGTGGCCTACGCGGTCGGGTACGGCGGATGACACCCTTCGCCACTCGCGAGGCGCTCGAATCGCTCGCCCGCCCACTCGCCGGCCGGGCGCTTCTCGGGCGGGGTGGGCTTATGGCGGGTGCGGCACTCGGCGCGCTGGGTCTCTCGGCCTGGTTGGCCCGGCTTGACCTCATTCACGGCCCGTTCTGGGTGCCGGGAGCGTGGCTGGCGGCGACAATCGCGGCCGGACTCGTGACCTGGCGGTGGCGCCGCGAGCGCACAGCACACACGGCCGGAGGCGTGGCCCGCGTGCTCGAGCAGCTGGGAGCGTGGCGCACGGGGGCACTGACCGGCTTGCTCGACCATGCGGCGCCGGGCACGAGCGAGGAGCTGATCGGGGCGGCGGATCGGTCGCGAGCCGAAGAAGTGCGTGCGCGTGGCAGGGCCGCACTCGAACCGATGAGCCAACGCCTCCAGCACCGGCTGCGGCAAGGCGGATGGGTGCTCGCCGCCGGCGCAGGGCTGCTCGTGACGGCCGGCCCGCTGCGGGGCGCCGCCTCGGCGCTCTGGCACCCGATCGGCGCGCTGGAGACGGCCGTGGCCCCCGTCAGGCTGAGCGCGAGCGCGTCCGCGCTCGATCGAGGCGAGGCGGTGACCCTGACCGTGCGCGCGCCCGGCCGGCGCGACGCGATGCTGTGGACCCGTGCCCCCGGCGAAGGGTGGCAGGGGCGCCCCGTCGGCCTCGACAGTGCCGGGGTGGCGCGCATCGCCATCGGCCCACTCGTGGCCGATCTCTACGCCCGCGCCACCAGCGGCGGGCGCTCTTCGGACACGGTGGAAGTGCACGTCCGGCTGCCAGCCTTTCTCACCGGTCTCACAGTGACCGCGCGGTATCCGTTGTATCTCGGCCTCGAGGACGAACCGCTCCCGCTCGACGGCGATTCCATCCCCATTCCGGAAGGCACACGCCTGGCGATCACAGGGGGCGCCACGACGCCGCTGGCCGCGGCCGTGGTCCGCCGCCCGGGAGGGATGGACTCCCTGGCGGTGACCGGCGAATCCTTCCGCGGAACCGTGGTACCGCGCAGGACGGGCGAGTACAGGTTCGTCCTCACGACCGCGAGCGGGGCTCCACTCGCCGGCGAGGAAGTGAGCCTTCGGTTCCGCGTCCTCCCCGACAGCACGCCCACGGTGGACATCCCGGTCCCGGGTGCCGACACTCTGGCTCCGCTCGGCCTCACCGTTCCGATCGTGCTCGACGCGCGCGACGACCATGGGCTTGCGAGCGCGACGCTGGTGAGCCGCCGGGTGAGCCGGCTGGGCCTGGTGGACCCCGAGCGTCGAGACCCGGTGCCGCTGCCGGCCCGGGTCGATCGCGCGCTGCTCCCGTTCACCCTCGAGCTCGGCCGGCGGTCGCTTCTGCCAGGCGACACGGTTCGATACTACGCCCTCGTGACCGATAACTCCCTGCGCGGGCAGGTCGGGCGTTCCCGCGAGTACGTGCTCCGCATGCCGACACTCAGTGAAGTCCGCGCGGCGGCGCAAGCCGCCACGGAGGCGATGTCGGGGCAGCTCGACTCGCTGGTAGCGGCGAGCCGGCAATTGGAGCGCAGCACCGAAGACCTGGCCCGCGAGCAGCCACGGAACGGGGAAGGCAGCGGGCGCGAATCAGAGCGCAGCATGACGTTCGACGAAGCTCGGCGGGCCGAAGCGCTTGCGGCGCGCCAGGACGAGCTGGTGCAGCGTGCCGAAGAGTTGAAGGATGCCATGGCCGACCTCCAGCGCGCCGCCGAGGCCGCCGGTCTCAATGATCCCGAGTTCCAGCAGCGGTTGCAGGAGATCGCGGAGCAGCTCGATCGTGCACTCACGCCCGAGATGCGCGAGGCGCTGGAGGAGTTGCGACGCGCGGTTTCCGAGCTCGACGCCGCCCGGACCAAGGAGGCGCTGGAGGAATTGGCGGAGTCCCAGCAGCGACTCCGGGAGGCGCTCGAGCGAAGCCGCGAGCTGTTCGAGCGAGCCGCCCAGGAGGGCGAGATGGCGAACCTCGCCCAGGAAGCCCGGGACCTCGCCGCGGAGCAGGAGAAGTGGAACCAGGCGGTCGAGCAGATGGACAGCACCCGGGCGGCAATGGAAGAGGAGGCGCTCGCCCGGCGCACGGACTCGTTGGCCTCGGCGCTTCAGGCGCTGGCCGGCGAGGTCGCTCCCGGCGACAGCGCGGGCGACAGAGCGGAACGCCTCGAGCGAATCGCACAGTCGGCGGAGCAGGCGGCGGAGCAGATGTCGCAGGCGGCCAGGTCGGCGCGCCAGGCCAACCCGGGCCAGGCTCGGCGCCACGGCCGCCGGGCGCTCGAGCAGCTGCAGCCCCTGGCCGAGCAGCTGGACGGGGAACGGCAGGAACTGCAGGACGAGTGGCGGCAGGAGGTCATCGACGCCATCGATCGATTGCTCGCCGAGACGAGCCGCCTCGCGGAGCGCCAGCTCGAAGTCTCGAAACGGCTCCGCGAAGGTGCCGCACCGTCGGCGTATCGCGCCGAGCAGGGAGCCGTCGAGGAGGGCGTGCAGAAGCTCGGTGAGCAATTCCGTGACGTCGCCGGGAAGCACGCGCTCGTCCCGCCCCAGATCGGGGCGAATCTTGAGACCGCACGGCGGCAGATGCAGCAGGCGCGGGAGGCCCTCGCGTCCTCGACGCCGAATCCCCGTGAAGCCGGCGAGCGCTCGGAGGGGGCGGTGGATGCGCTGAATGCCGCCGCCTACCAGATGCTTCGGGCCCGTGGTGACGTCGCCGGCTCCGCCTCGGGCACCGGGCTGGCGGAGATGATGCAGCAGATGACCCGTCTCGCCCAGCAGCAGGGGCAGTTGAGTCAGCAGGGCGCGTCGTTGCTCCCAATGGTCGGGCCTGGCGGGGCGCAGGAGCAGATGCGTCAGCTGGCCGCACAGCAACGCGCCCTGGCCGAACAGCTCGAGCGCATGCGCGCGCAGGGTAATTCGCCGGCCGCGGCGGAGCTGGCCGAGGAGGCTCGGGATCTCGCGCGCCAGCTCGAGGCCGGCCGGCTCGATCGGCGCACGGTCGAGCGGCAGGAGCGACTCTTCCGGCGGATGCTCGACGCCGGTCGGACGCTGCAGGGAGAGGAACAGGACGAACAGAAGGAGCGCCAGAGCACGACCGCTCGGGGCGACCAGGTCCGGCTGCCTCCCGCGCTCCGCGCGCAACTGGAGGATGAGGCCCGCCGCGTCCGGATGCCCGCCTGGGAGGAGCTCCAACGGCTCTCGCCGGAGGATCGTCGCCTCGTTCTGGACTATTTCCGTCGGCTCACGGAAACCCCGGCTCCATGATGCGCCCCCTCCCGGTTCTGCTGCTCATGCTCGCGATGGGCACCCGCGCGGAAGCGCAGCGGGATGTAATGGCACGTGCCTTTGACCTCGAGCGCCGCGGGGACCTGTCCGGAGCCGCCGAGGCCTATGTCGAGGTACTGCGCCAGCGCCCCGAGGATCTCTCCGCCTTGTTGGGACTGGAGCGCGCGCTTACGCCGCTGCACCGGCAGGCGGAGCTCGTGGAGCCGGTACGGTCGCTCCTGGCGCGGACGCCCGAGGCGGGCGCGGCCTACTCGGTAGGGCTTCGTGCCTGGGCGGCCGCCGGACAGCCGGACAGCGTTGCCTCGATGGCCGAACGCTGGGCCAGGCTCGAGCCGGTCGAGGAGGCGCCCTACCGGGAGTGGGGTGCCGCCCTGCTCGAGCAGCGCGATCGCGCGGGCGCCCGGAGGGCATACCTTACGGGGCGTGAACGGCTCCACCGCCCGGCTGCCCTCGCTCCGGAGCTCGCCCAGCTTGCACTGGCGGACGGCGACTACGATACGGCGGCCCGGGAGTGGCTGCTCGCCATCGGCGAGCTTCCTGGGTACAAGCTGGCGGCGACCACCTCTCTGGCTCGCACTCCGCCCCCGCGGCGGGCCGACGTATTGCGCCAGCTGGAGAAATCTCCCGGCATCGGAGGCCGGCTGGCGGCAGAGCTTCGCGCCCGCTGGGGCGACCCTGCGGCGGGTTACGCCCTCCTGATGTCCGAGCTGCCGGCCACCAATCCCGCCGCGCTCGACGCCCTGCGACAGTTCCTCGACGCGATGCGCGGCGAAGACGGGGAAGCCGCCCATCGGGTGCGCGGGCAGGTGCTCGAAGAGATGGCCGCGCGGAGCCTCGGTGCCTCCGCCGCGCGGACCCGGCTCGAGGCGGCGCGGGCCTACGCCGACGGCGGGGATCCTGTCGCCGCACGTCGCATGCTGGCGCTGCTCGCCGCGGACCGCGCGGCCCCGCCGCAACTTGCCGCGAGTGCCGCGGCCACCCTGGTCGGGATCCTGGTGGAGGAGGGCGACATCGCCGGGGCGGAACGCCGTCTCAGCCAGCTCGGGGGAACGTTCGATGCCGAGGAGCGTGGCGCGCTCCAGCGTCGGGTGGCCCTGGGGTGGATCCGGAAGGGAGATCTCGATCGAGCGGAGACGCTTGTATCGATCGACAGCACGGTGGAGGGTCTGGCTCTGGCGGGGCGGATCCGGCTGTACCGGGGCGATCTCGCCGGTGCCGCAGAACTGCTCCGGTCGGCGGGACCGTACGCCGGCACCCGCGAGGATGCGACGGCGCGGACTGCGCTGCTCGCGGTGATCCAGCCCATCGAGCAGGACTCCCTTCCCGAGCTCGGTGAGGCGCTCCTGGCCCTGGAACAGGGAGACACCACGCGCGCCGTGCGGGGTCTCGAGCATGTGGCGGGCGAGCTGCCGCCTGCAGGCGGCGGGGCGGAGCTCTACCTCTGGGCCGGCAGGGTCGAGTCGGCCCGCGGGAACAGCAGCCAGGCCGAGCGATTGCTTCGACTGGCCGCCGCCTTCGACGCTCCTGCCACGGCGCCGGCCGCGGAGCTGGAGCTGGCCCGCCTGCTGCTGTCCGCCGGCCGGGCGGCCGAGGCCACCGGACTCCTGGAGCACCTGATCCTCTCGTGGCCCGGGAGTGCGGTCGTGCCGCAGGCGCGGCGGCTGCTCGATGCCATCCAGGGCGGGGTACCTCAGACGTGATGAGGCGACGCGAATTTCTTCGGGAAGCTGCCGGGATGCTTGTGTCGGCGCCGATCCTGCGGTGGACCGGCGGCCGGAGCGCCGCAGCGCCCTGGTTGCTGGTGCCGATGGACGATGCGCAGGCGAACCACCTGAAGGCCTACGGCGTGGCGTACCGGGTCCTGGAGCGAGGGGGCCGCGCGGAGTGGTTCCTGAACTACCGGGGCGGCGCCTTCCTTCTGCCGGGGGACGGCGCCACGGCGCGCGACGCCGCGCTGGGCGGCGTGACGACAGAGGCACTGGACGACGGCATTCTCACCGGGATCCGCGCCGACCTCCAGGAAGGCAACATGGACGCGGTGCCGCTGGAAAAAGCACCTCGGGTCGCGGTCTACGCGCCGCCCAACGCCGCGCCCTGGGACGACGCCGTCACGATGGCCCTGCAATACGCCGGCATTCCTTTCTCGAAGGTGTGGGATGGCGAGGTGTTGGGGCCGGGGCAGGGGCTGGCCCGTTACGACTGGCTGCATCTGCACCACGAGGACTTCACCGGCCAGTATTCCAAGTTCTACGTGAATTACACCGGCGCGGCCTGGCTCGCCGAGATGGTTGAGCAGAATAGCGGGATGGCCCGGACCCTCGGCTTCCCGTCGGTGCCGGCCGAAAAGCGTGCCGTGGCGGAGTCGATTGCGGCGTACGTCGAGCGGGGAGGATTCCTCTTCGCCATGTGCACCGCGACAGAGACGCTCGATCTCGCGCTCGCGAGTGCCGGAGTGGACATCGCGGCGGCGTACGCGGACCAGACGCCGATGGACCCGAACGCCGCCGCCCGGATGGACTGGAGTCGTGCGCTGGCATTTCATTCAGCGCAACTGGAGCTGAGCCCAACGGTGTCCCAGTTCTCGGACATCGACGGCCACCAGGTGAATGCGCTTACCCGGCGGCAGCCTCTGGGCGCATTCAGCCTGTTCAATTTCAGCGCGAAGATCGACCCGGTTCCGACCATGCTGGTGCAGAACCATCGCCAGGTGATACCGGACTTCTACGGACTGACGACCTCGTTCATGAAGAACCGAATCAAGCCGGGAGTGACCGTGCTGGCCGATGAACCGGGCGCGCCGTGGGCAAAGTATTTGCATGGAGAGCGGGGTCAGGGGACCTGGACCTTCTTTGGGGGCCACGATCCCGAGGACCCCCAGCACCAGATCGGCGACGCCCCGACCGATCTCTCCCTGCACCCGCATTCGCCGGGCTACCGGCTCATCCTGAACAATGTCCTATTTCCGGCCGCCAGGAAGAAAGAACTCAAGACCTAGCGCTCGCGGGCAGTTGCCCGATGCGGCACGCCTGGGTAATGTGCAACAGTACATCGCTCCCGGCCCCGCTCCCGCCCCCCTCGATCTCCTTCCACCGCGAAGCCCCATGCGACCGACCCTACTGCTTCTCGCCTGTCTCCTCGCACCGGCGCGCATCGTGGCCCAGGCACCGCGGATCACCCCGGCGGGGGATCCCTCGGTCCGGAGCGATTCCATCTATCGGCTCGTGGTCAATCCGAAGGAGCATCCGCACGAGACGGCCGTCTTCCTCCTCGATGACGGCGTCATCAAGGTCGAGGCGGACGGGCGGGAAACCCGGACCTTCCGGCAGGTGGTGCAGATTCTGACGGCGGACGCGGTCGAGGACTTTGCAGAGCAGTCTTTCAGCTGGGCGCCGGGGTATGAGCGTTTCACGCTGAATTGGATCCGGGTGGTGGCACCGGACGGCACGATCATCACTCGCGAGCCCTCACTCATGCAGGAGAGTGACGTCCCTGCGTCGATGGATTCGCCGGTGTACTCGAACAGGAAGGTGTTGCGAGTCTCGCTGGGTGGCGTGGCGCCGGGCACCATTGTCGACTACAGCTACACGACCGAGAAGATCAGGCCCTGGCTGCGCGGCGACTTCTATCAGTGGTGGGGGGTCAGCACCGGCTTGAGCGTCGGCCGGTCGCGCCTGATCGTCGATGCGCCCGCATCCCTGAAGCTCCGCATCAGGGAAAACAACCTGAACTTTGCGCGCCGGACCGAATTCGTCGGGGGCCGGCAGGTCCTCACCTGGGCGACAGGCGACCTGCAGCGACTCACGCCCGAGCCGTACGCCGCCGACTCGAACGGGGTCTACATGTCGGTCGGGCTCGCCTCACCGCTTGAGTGGGCCGACGTCGGCAACTGGTACGGTGGCCTGGCGAAGGGACGATATGACCTCCCCTCGGAAGTCCAGGAGCGCGTCAAGGGACTGGTCCGGAACGCCCGCACCGCGCGGGATACGGCGGCAGCGATTCAACGGTGGGTCGCGCAGGACATCCGCTACGTTTCCGTCGCCCTGGGCCTGGGTGGCTACCAGCCCCGCACGCCGGCGGAGGTCGTCTCGACCGGCTTCGGCGACTGCAAGGACAAGGCGACGCTCTTCGTGGCTGCGCTCCGGTATCTCGGATTCGATGCAGCGCCCGTGCTGACCAACGCCAGCGCCGTCGTCGAACGGGAGCTGCCATCGCTGGAGCAATTCGACCACGCCATCGCCTACGTGAACCTGCCCGAGGGAAGGATCTACACCGACCTCACCGTCGCGCTTCTGCCGCTTGGCATTCTTCCGAGTTACGTGCAGGGGGAATTCGGCCTCGCGGTGCACCCCGACGGTGGCACGGAGCAAGTCCAGTTCCCCATCGAGTCGGTCGGGGAGTCGCTCACCGAAACCCGGCTGGTCGGGCGCATCGGTCCCGAAGGACGGTTCAACGGACTCTACGAAGGCAGGTATTCCGGCGCGCGGCAGGCCTCCATGCGCTCCGCGTTCGAGAGCCCGATGGATTCGACCGAGCGGGCCAAGTTTACACGTCAGGTGGCGCAGCGGTGGTTCGACGGCGCCAGGGGCGACAGCCTGGTCGCCTTCGAGGGCAAGGACCTGGAGGCGGAGCCGAAGATCACGCTCGCCATCCGGGATGGCCGTGCGCTTCGTCGCTCCGGGGACAACTGGATCCTCGCCAACCCCCTCGGCAGCATGTCGGAGATGGCCGGTGCTGCGGATGAGCTCGAGAGCCGCCCGGCCCGCCTCTTCCCGATCGATGCCCGTCGGGTCATCAACAGCGAGACCGAAGTCACCGAGCTGAGTCTGCAGCTCCCCGAGGGCTGGAGGCCCCAGCTGCCGAAGTCGGTACAGGCCCAGAGTCAGTTCGGAAAATATGAAACGACGTATGCCTTCGAGGGAGGCGTCCTTCGGATGGTGCGCCGGATCTCGGGTTCCCGCGCCATTCTCCCGCCGGAGGGGATCGGCGAGCTGGTAGCCTGGTTCCGCCAGATCGCCGAGGACGACGCCCAGTACATCCTGATCGAGCCCGCCCCCTCGCCGTAGGAGCTGTCCGCTCGGACCAGATGACGCCGCTCCCCGTCACGCCGACCGCCCGCATCGCCCCGTCCGCCCGCGCGATACTGGCGGACGAGATCGCGCGCGCGGGTGGCCGTGAAGTCTCCTTCGTCGCGGATGTCGAG
>DASTCF010000105.1:0-6198 GCA_035711365.1 Gemmatimonadales bacterium | reverse complement strand
GCGTCGTCGAACTCGTCCGGCCCGAGCGCCGTCGCCTGCGGCTCACGGAGCCCCCCCTGCGCCAGGACCCGACGACCTTCGGCCGGATCTGGCCCGCGATGAATGCCTACAGCGGCGCCGGGGACGTCACGGCGGCCGTCGTGTACGCCGGCTTCGGCCTTCCGTCCGACTATGTCGCTCTCGATTCGATGAGCGTGGATGTCCGCGGGAAGGTCGTGCTCGCCCGCTACGGCCGGAGCCACCGCGGGATCAAGGCCCGGGAAGCCGAACGCCATGGTGCCGCCGCGCTCCTGCTCTATTCCGATCCGCAGGACGACGGGTTCTTCCTCGGGCCGACCTATCCGAACGGACCGATGCGGCATCCGGAATCCCCGCAACGGGGCAGCGTCTCGGTAGTACCCGGCGATCTCACCACTCCCGGGCGTCCCTCAACGCCGGATGCGATCCGGCTTCCTGTGGATTCCCTCCCGGCGCCCCGCATCCCGGTGCTCCCGATCGGCTACCGGAATGCACAGTTGATCCTCCAGCCGCTGGGCGGTCCCGAAGTGCCGCAGGGCTGGCAGGGAGGACTTCCGTTCCGCTATCGGATCGGCGGCACCGAGGATGTCGCCGTCCGGGTTGCGGTCTGGCCCGAACGTGGTGCGCGGGCCTTTAAGACGATCGTCAACACTGTGGCGCGCTGGAACGGAGTACGATGGCCGGACGAGTGGGTGCTCGCGGGCGGGCATCGCGACGCGTGGGGGCCGGGCGCCGCCGATAATGTCAGCGGCGTGGCCAGCCTGCTCGAGGCAGCCAGGGCCCTGGGCGCGGCCTGGGCCGCCGGCGGCGGGCCAGCGCGGACGGTGGTGATCAGCACCTTCGACGCCGAAGAGTGGGGGCTGGTGGGATCAGTTGAGCAGGTCGAGTCGATGGAGGATGAACTCCGGCGAACGGCCGTGGCGTACTTGAACCTCGACTTGATCGCGACGGGGCGGAACTTCGGCTCCTCCGCGACCGCATCGCTTCGTGGTCTGGTGCGGGATGCCGCGCGTAGCGTTCGGCAACCGGGAGAGTCCCTGTCCGTGTCCGCAGCCGCGCGGAGGGACGCGCATGCCTCCGATACCACGGACCTGAACTTCGGCGACCTGGGTGGAGGCAGCGATTTCGCCAGCTACTACACCCACCTCGGCATTCCGGCGTTCGAAGTCGGTTTCGGCGGGCGCTACGGCGCCTACCATTCAGCATATGACACGTTCGCGTGGATGGACCGCTTCGGGGACCCGGGCTTCCTCTCGCACGCGGCCGTCGCGCAAATGGCTGCCTTGATGCTGGGCCGGCTCGCCAACGCGGAATTCCTGCCCTACGACTACGAGGAGCTTGCCCGCCACATCTCCGGACTGGTGGCCGACCGGCGCAAGCAGGCCCGGGATGGCGCGATGCCGGATGCCGGTTGGGAGGCGCTGGAGCTGGCGGTGAGTCGGTTTGCTGAGGCGGCGCGCGGCGTCAACAGCGCCCGGCGTGTTGCGATGTCCGGAGGGGCCCGGGAGCCGGGGGAGGTCGCCCGGGCTAACGCGGCTCTCCGCGCAATCGAGCCGGCGCTCACGAGGGCCGAGGGATTGGCCGGCCGGCCGTGGATGCGGAACCTGCTTTTCGCTCCGGGCCGGGACGACGGGTATGGGGAAGCGGCGCTACCGGGCGTGGCGGAAGCCATCGAGGACCGGGATGGGGTTCGCCTCGAGGCGGAGCTCCGGGACCTGGCCTCAGGGATTCGGGCGGCCACCGCGCTCCTCGAGGAGGCCCTGGAGGCTCTCGGAGGTTAGAGTCGCGGGAGCGTGACTCCGACCTGGCCCTGGTACTTGCCCGCCTTGTCCTTGTAGCTCACCTCGCAGATATCGTCATCATCGGCCTCGAAGAACAGCACCTGGCAGATGCCCTCGTTGGCGTAAATCTTCGCCGGAAGGGGCGTCGTGTTGCTGATTTCGAGCGTCACAAATCCCTCCCACTCCGGCTCGAACGGGGTCACGTTCGTAATGACCCCGCACCGGGCATAGGTCGACTTCCCGACACAGATCGTGAGGACGTTTCGCGGAATCCGGAAATACTCCACGGAGCGCGCCAGCGCGAAGCTGTTGGGAGGGACGATGCAGACCTCGCCCTCAAACTCCACGAAACTCTTGGAATCGAAGGACTTCGGGTCCACGACCGCGGAAAGCACATTGGTGAAGATCTTGAATTCGGGCGCCACGCGCATGTCGTAGCCATAGGATGAAACGCCGAAGGAAATGACCTGGCGGCCCTGCGCGTCCGTGCGGCGCACCTGGCGGTCCTGAAACGGGTCGATCATCCTGTGATCGGTCGCCATGCGGCGGATCCAACGATCAGACTTGATGGACATGGGCACCCTGACGGTGATGTGGGGACAACGAGGTCGAAACATAGGCGCCGGTCGGCACCGATGGCAACGTCTAGGTGCGCCTCGCGTCACGACTTGGGTTGACTGAGGGGGGGCTCCGGTTAATTTTCCGCTGCCTTTCCGACCGCTCAGCCAGGACGGTGATTCCGGATGCTCACGCCGTACATTCCGCTGCTCTTCACGTTGGCGATCGTGGTCATTACCGCGATCGCGATGTTCGGGCTCTCGCACGGGCTGTCGCGGCTGCTCGGCACCCGCCGGAAGACTGCAACCAAGCTCGCGCCGTACGAGTCCGGCATGCCGGTTCTGGGGGATGCGCGCGAGCGGTTCTCCGTCAAGTTCTATCTCGTGGCGATGTTATTCATCCTGTTCGACATCGAGACGGTTTTCATGGTGCCCTGGGGCGTGGCCTTCCACCAGATGACCGCGGCCCGCCTGTTCCTGCTGGTCGAAATGCTCGTGTTCGTCCTCATACTTGCGGTCGGCTACATCTACGTCTGGAAGCGGGGCGCGCTGCAATGGGATTGACGACCGCCGCGGCCTCCAACCAGGCCACGATCTCCGGCCAATCGCCGAACTGGGTGACCGCCCGCCTGTCCGACCTCATTAACTGGTCCCGAACCCGATCGTTGTGGCCGATGCCCTTCGGCACCGCTTGCTGCGCCATCGAGTTCATGGCGACCGCCGCCAGCCGGTACGACCTGGCCCGGTTCGGGATGGAGCGACAGGCGTTCTCGCCGCGCCAGGCCGACGTCCTGATCTGTGCCGGCCGCCTGCCGTTCAAGCTCGCGCCGGTGATCCGCCGGGTGTGGGACCAGATGCCACAGCCGAAATGGTCGATCTCGATGGGGGCCTGCGCCTCGTCGGGCGGCATCTTCGACAACTATGCGATGGTGCAGGGCATCGACACGATCATACCGGTGGATGTATACGTGCCTGGTTGCCCGCCCCGGCCCGAGGGGCTCCTGTACGGCATCCTCCTGCTTCAGAAGAAGATCATGGGCGAGAGCCTGACCGACCAGCAGCTCCGCGTGGAACGCACCGTCGGCCCCGATGGGCTTTTCCTGCCTCCGTCCTACATCGACGAGGTGTCCGAACCGTTCGGCAACTCGATCCACCAGACGCGGTCCGCATGAGCGTTCCGTCGTCCTCCGTCGCCGCGCTCCGTGAGCGGTTCGGCGATGCGATCCTCCGGCACGCGGTCCTCTCCGGCGATTCCATCGTGTACGTGCAACCGGACCGGTCGCACGAAATCCTGGCCTGGCTGCGGGACGATCCTGGCCAGCGCTTCGACTACCTGACCGACGTGACCGCCGTGGAGTATCGGGATGCGGAGCGCCCGCTTGAGATCGTCTGGCAGCTGCGCTCGCTGGACCGGAAAGCGGATCTTCGCGTCAAGGCGGAGCTGGACAAGGCGGCCCCGCTCGAGGTGGATACCGTCTGCGACCTCTGGAAGGGCGCGAACTGGCTGGAGCGCGAGGTGTTCGACATGTTCGGCGTCCAGTTCCGGGGGCATCCGGACCTGCGCCGCATTCTGATGTGGGAGACCTACTCCGAGGGCTATCCCCTCCGGAAGGATTTCCCGCTTCGCGGCCACCTGAGCCGCGCCGAGCAGACCCGCCAGGCCCTCGCCGCCAATCCCGAGGCCCATTATTCCCTTGAAGAGCTCTCGATTGCCGAAGCGTTCCACGAGCTCCCGGACGATGTCCGGGAGCGTCTGCGGCACGGCGACCGCGGGAAGGTGCGATGACAACCCGCACCGTCGAATACGACCTGGGAACCTCCGGCCTCGATGCCCAGGGCCGCGACCTTCGCGTTCCGCTCGGCGTGCGCCGTGGCGACGAGGAGGATGCCCTCGGCGGCGAGCACATGCTCATCAACCTCGGACCCCAGCACCCGGCCACCCACGGCGTGCTGCGGCTGGTGCTCGAGCTCGAAGGGGAGACCGTCCGTCGCTGCATTCCGCATGTGGGCTACCTCCACTCCGGATTCGAGAAGCTCGGGGAATACCGCCACTACAATCAGATCATCCCGCTGACGGACCGGACTGATTACCTGTCGCCGATGGCCAACAACGTCTGCCTGGCGCTGGCGGCGGAAAAGTTGATGGGGATCGAGGTACCCGAGCGGTGTCAGGTGCTCCGGGTCATCGCGTGCGAGATGAGCCGGATCATCTCGCACCTGGTCTGGCTCGGGACTACCGGCATCGACATCGGCGCATACACGCCCTTCTTGTGGCTGTTCCAGCAGCGGGAGCGGATCTACGACCTGCAGGAGTCGTGGACCGGCGCGCGCATGACGACCAGCCTGACCCGCGTCGGTGGGCTCATGGCGGACATTCCCGACGGCTGGGAGGATGGGCTCGCCGACTTCTGCCGCACGTTCCCGAAGGTCCTCCACGAAGTGGACACGATGTTCACCCGCAACGCCATCTGGTGCGGCCGGAACCAGGGCGTCGGGGCCATTTCGGCGGCGGAGGCCATCAACCACTCGCTTTCCGGTCCCATGCTCCGCGCGAGCGGGGTCGATTACGACGTCCGCAAGGACCGGCCGTACCTGGGCTACGAAACGTACGAGTTCGACGTGCCGGTCGGTGAGCACGGGGACAACTACGACCGGTACCTGCTCCGGCTCGAGGAGATGTTCCAGTCCACGCGGATTCTCGAGCAGGCGCTCGGGCGGCTTACCCGCCTCAAGGGCGCCCCGATCAACGTGGACGACCCCCGCGTGATCCTGCCGCCCAAGTCGCGCGCCATGAGCGACATGGAATCCATGATCCATCACTTCAAGCAAGTGATGGAGGGCGTGCGGCCCCCGGTGGGCGAAGCCTACATGGGCATCGAGAATCCCAAGGGCGAGCTTGGCTACTACCTCGTCTCCGATGGCACCGCCAAGCCGGTGCGCTGGCGCATCCGGCCGCCGTCTTTCCTCAATCTTTCGGCGCTGCCGCGAATGTGCGAGGGCGCCCTGCTCTCCGACGTGATCGCGATCAACGCGAGTGTGGACATCGTGATGGGGGAGATCGACCGATGAGCGGGGCAACCCACGCCCACGCCGGCGCGCCGCACCAGCCGCTCTTTGTCGGCGAGATGCTGGCCCGGCTGGAGGCGCTCTACCCGCATTACCCGACCAGGCAGGCGTGCCTGCTGCCCGCGCTCTGGATGGTGCAGGAAGCACGGGGCTGGATCTCGGAGCCCGCCATGGCCGAGGTGGCCGAAGTGCTGGGCCTGACCCCGGCCTATGTGAAGGGCGTGGTCACGTTCTACACGATGTACCACACCCATCCGGTCGGTCGCCATTTCATCCAGGTCTGCACCACGTCGCCGTGCAACCTGTGCGGCGCCGAGGACGTGCTCAAGTCGCTGTTGCGGGAATCCGGCTGCGGGGAGCTCGGCGCGACGAGCCCGGATGGCCTGTTCACCATCGCGGAGGTCGAGTGCCTCGGCGCCTGCGGATTCCCGACGCCGATCCTCATCGATGACGATTTCATCGAGCACGTCACGCCTGAACGGGTCCCCGGCATCCTGCAAGGGTACAAGTAATGGGCTATCCGCATCCGAGTCACCCAAAGGAAACGCCGGTCCTCTCGAAGCATTTTGGGGATGCCGGCGCCCGCACCTACGAGGGTTGGGTGCAGCGAGGGGGGTACGCCGGGCTCCGGAAGGCGCTCGGGATGGCGCCCGACGCCATCATCGAGGAGCTGAAGGCGTCCGGGCTCCGCGGCCGGGGCGGCGCAGGGTTTCCGACCGGGCTCAAGTGGTCCTTCATGCCCAGGAACGACGGCAAGCCCCACTATCTCGTCTGCA
>DASTCF010000104.1:0-5361 GCA_035711365.1 Gemmatimonadales bacterium | reverse complement strand
GAGTCCGAACCCGTGACGATCGTAGCTGTCGATTGGTCCCTTCGCGATGTATGCCCGGGCGTCCTCGACGGTGCGGACACCGCGGTCACCGATGTATCGCAGGAACGACGGTTCGTTGAGCAGCCCGAGGATGAACTCCGCATCGTGCGTCGACAGCCGTCGCAGAACCAGCCGATCAGTTTCGAGAACGATCATGGCAGTGCGACCTCTCCCGCTATTTGTGACCCACGGCACGGACGACGGGCTCCGGCCCGGCCGTTCTTGGAACCGGGCCCCGCGGGGCCCGGCGCATTCCGCAGTGTAACACTTGGAGGTGCAGGATGTCGACGCACCACACCCATCCGCGTGGGGCCGCATCGGCTGTCGAACCGCCCGGCGGGCACAGCGAGGTGCAGGCATTCCTGGCCCGGATTGCACGCGCCCTGACCGCAGGCGACGGCAAGACGGTCGCGGGCATGTGGGCCGTTCCCGCGCTGGTTCTGGGCGACGATGACGCGCGCGCGGTCGGCACCCTGCAGGAAGTGGAGCAGTTCTTCGGTGGCGCGAAGGAGCAGTACAACGCGAGGGGAATCATCGACACCCGCGCCGACATCCTTGAGCTGAAGTGGCTGACCCCGCGCATTGCCCTGGTGGAAGTGCGCTGGCCGTACCTGGATCAAGAGGGCAACGAGGTGGGGGAGGAGGTCTCGACCTACGCCCTGCGACGGGATGAAACGGGGGCGCTCAAGGTGCAGGTCGCACTGATGCAGGGCGCAGCGCCCGAAGGATGAGCGCTACGTGCGCCGCAGGGGAGGGACCCGCGAGGCTTCGCCCGAGCACCCGATGAGCACGTCCAGGCGCTTCTTCCGCGTTTCCTCCCGCTTCGCACTCATCACCCAGTGCACGCTGGTCCGTCGGTACCACGGCGTCTGCGACTGGAACCACGCCCATGCTGCCTTGTTCGCACGGAAGCGCTTGACGAAGGCGGGGGCCAATGCGGCCGCCGGTCGCTCGAACGAATAGACACCCGTGCGGAGCTCGTCCCTGGCCTTGAAGGCGGCGAGGCCCGATTCCGTCATCCGGCCGGCCCGCGTCAGGCGCTCGACGTGGGCGACATTGACCCGGCTCCAGATGCTGCGCGACTTCCGCGGGGAGAAGCGGATGCTGAAGCTGTCCGCATCCAGGCTCCGGCGGACGCCGTCGATCCAACCGAAGCAGAGCGCCTCGTCGAGCGCCTGGGCGTAGATCATTCCGCGCGCGGCCGCGTGCGTCTTGTAGCAGCAGACCAGGAGCTCGGTCGCGGTGGAATGGTTCCGGCTCAGCCAGGCGCGGAACTGGGCCGGAGTGCGGAAGGCGCGAGGGGTCACGCCCGGATCCGCTCGAGCTGCACCAGCGGCCGCAATCGATTGGCGCGCGTCCGGGGTGTCATTCTGTGCTGCCTCCCTGCTCAGCCGAAGGTCAACCAGGTCGTGGCTGCGAAGTTTCGGGCGTCAGGAGCACGCCGTCAATCGGGCCGGCACCGCCTCGAATGGCGCGCCCCGCACGGACGGCGGTACACTTCCCGGCGACCCTCGCCGAAAGGCCGCCGCTGTGCGACAACTCCTGCTGGTCGTAGTACTCTGTGCGACGCCCTTCCTTCGTGCGGCGGCCCAGGCCGCTCCCACGTTCACCCGGGCCGACACGCTGCGCGGCGCATTTGCCACCCCGGGGCGGGCCTGGTGGGACGTCACGTTCTACGACCTTCACGTTGCCCTGAACCCGGTGGACAGCACCATCCGTGGCTCGAACGGCATCACCTATCGCGTCCTCGAACCCGGTCGTGAGCTGCAGGTCGACCTGATGACACCGCTCGAGGTCGACAGCGTGGTCCAGGAGGGTCGCCGCGCCGACTTCCGGCGCGACGGGAACGCATTCTTCGTTATCCCCGCCACACCCCACCGTGCGGGTGACATCAAGACGCTCACCGTGTACTACCACGGTCAGCCGCGGCCGGCCAAGCGCCCGCCGTGGGACGGGGGCTTCACATGGACCGCTGACAGCCTCGGCCGGACGTGGATCGTCACGACCGACCAGGGCGTGGGCGCCAGCATCTGGTGGCCCAACAAGGACACGCAGGCCGACGAGCCCGACAGCCAGCGGGTGGCGGTGACGGTGCCTGACGGCGTCGTGGACGTGTCGAACGGGCGGCTGCGGAGCTCGATGCGGAATCCGGATGGCTCGATGACGTACGAATGGTTCGTCGTGAACCCGATCAACAACTATGCGATCGCCATCGCCGCCGGGAGTTACGCGCACTTCGCCGACACCTACCGCGGCGAGCGAGGCGAGCTCTCGCTCGATTTCTGGCCCCTCGACTACCACCTGGACGCGGCGCGGCGCCAATTTCAGCAGGTGCCATCGATGCTGCAGTGTTTCGAGCACTGGTTCGGACCGTATCCGTGGTACGAGGACGGCTACAAGCTGGTGGAGGTGTCGAACAACGGCATGGAGCACCAGAGCGCCGTCGCCTATGGCAACCGCTACGCCAACGGCTACCGGGGGCGCGATGCCTCGGGCACCGGCCACGGCCTCAAATGGGACTTCATCATCGTGCATGAGAGCGCCCACGAGTGGTTCGGCAACAACATCACGGCCAAGGACAATGCCGACATGTGGGTGCACGAAAGCTTTGCGAACTACGCCGAGGGGCTCTACACCGAGTGCCTGTTCGGCACGGCCGCCGGCGCCGAGTATACCATCGGGACGCGGCGCGGCATCCGCAACGACCGGCCCATCATCCCACCCTACGGGGTGAACGCCCAGGGCTCGGGCGACATGTACCCCAAGGGCGGGAACATGCTGCACACGATCCGCCAGATCGTGGGGGACGATGCGAAATGGCGGGAGATTCTGCGTGGCCTCAACGCGACGTTCTGGCACCGGACGGTGATGGGGAGCCAGGTCGAAGCGTACATCAGCGAGCAGGCGGGCACCGACCTTTCGAAGGTCTTCGACCAGTACCTGCGGGACGTGCGGATCCCGGTTCTCGAGTACCGGATCGAGGGGTCAACGGTCGCCTTCCGCTGGGCGAACGTGGTGCCCGGGTTCGACATGCCGGTGCGGGCGAGGCTGTCCGCAGCCGGCTTCAGCGTGATCCGGCCCACCGAGACCTGGCAGCAGGCAGAATTCACGCTGGCCAGCCCACAGGATTTTGCGGTGGATCCGGGCTATTACGTCTCGGCCCTGAACGTGCCCCCGCCGGTCAAGCCCTGATCCGGCCGCCGTGAGCAACAGCAACGCTCCCAGAATCCGTGTCAGTGTGGTCGCGCCGAGGCGCGTGTACAGGAGCGCGCTGGGGAAGCGTCACCGCGGCCACCGCAGCCGCGGCCCCGAACCGCAACGCGAGCAGGGGAGGGAGCATGCTCCCGATTCCAACCCCGACGATGGTGGCGGTGGCGCCGGAGAATACGGCGACGGCGAGGATGGCGAAATAGCATAGGGAAGCGCTGGTGGATCAGCCGCGCGCGCTCGCGAGCGCCTGCAGCTTCGTCATCGTCGCCCAGTTGCGGGTCGTGCCGCCGTCTCCGACGATCCGGCTGACGGCCTGCACGAGGCGGCTCTCGAGCATTCCGTCAGGGCACCACTGATAGGCGACCCGGGCGCCGAGGGCGAGCACCTCGGGACTCCAGTCCTGCTCGGTCAACGGTGTGAGGCGGGTCCCGTCCGACGGGTTGGTGAGTACGGTAAGCAGCAGGCGGCTCGGATCAGTGGCGCTTTTCGCCAGCGGGTTGCCGGCGACGATCGTCTCGAGCTCGGCGCCCGTGAGGACCGTCACCTTCGAGGAGACGCCGAGATGCGCGGCGACCGCATGCTGGATCCGGGCGGCCGGATCGCCCCGCGACCGGTCGGGCACGCTGAAGACGACATTCCCGCTGTTCAGCAGCGTGCGCACATCGAGGTAGCCGAGCCCGGCCACGACGATCCGAAGGTCTGCCATGGCAATCCGCTTGGCGCGTCCGACGTTGATACCCCGCAGCAGCGCGACGTGTCTTCGCGGCATGGCGACCTCGATGCTCCCCTAATTGGTGCCGGTGTCGGATGCCGACAGGCTGAGGGCCGGCAGCACATATGGCTCCCAGAGCGGGGCCGCGCTCCGCGGGCGGAAGAACCCGAAACGCCCGATCCGCCGCTCGCCCACATCGGCCGGGCGGCGGGCTCAATCAAGGCGCGGCGGACTCGACGAGCATGACCCGATCCGACTCCAACCGCTCCTCGAGCACGGAGAGGAGCTCCTGCTCGAGCCGGACGAACATCGCGAAGGATTCAAGGGCGATGGGACCGGAGAGCACCTCCATGTCGTGGCGGCCCATCGGGAGGTCCTGATATTCGGCCATGCGCGCGGCCGTCGCGGTGATGCGCGCCGCGATATGCCGGAACTCCCTCGCCAGCCCGGCGTATGCCCTCGACTCCCGCTGCGAATTCTCATCCGTCCGGTCGAGGGCCGTCAGGTGGACCTCGAGCACTGTGACCATCGCATCCAGCAGCTTGCCGATCATCGCGGGGACCAGGGAGTGCTCCACCAGGCCCTTGCCGCAGGTGGGTTGATCATCCATGTCGTGCTCCTTGCTCGGGCGAGTTCCCTCCGCCAGCGACCCAGCCAACCGAACCGACATGCACAGGGACACTCCCGACCGAGCTCAGGTCACGGCATTCGTGAGGGGTCGGGTAGTTGCCGGCCGGCAGCCGGCCCGGATCACGCCGGCCGCTCGGGCCAGTGGGTGTCGGGGCGGGCCGGCATGGGCTGGTCCGCCCCGAGCCGCGACCCCTCGATGTCCGCGAAGATGAAGTTCTCGGGTGGCACCGGGGCATCGGCAAGGCGGCGCAGCAGGGCGAGTTGCCCCACGTGGGTCATCGTGTCCGCGAACGGGCCCTGCAGGAGCTGCTGCGTGGAGATCTCGCGGAGGGGAGTGCCGGCCCGGAGGAGATCCCCGACCGATTCGACCATTCGGTGGAAGCGCTCGATCTCGTCCCGGAACGTGGGCAACGGTTCCGGCTTGATCGGATAGGACCCGCCACGGAACAGCGTGCGCGTGAATCCCATCAGGCTCGTCATGTGCCGCAGGATCTCAACTGGCGAGCGCACCTGGTGGCCGGCGGCGAAATCCGGATAGTGATCCGGGGCGTCGCGCAACGCCTTTTGTGTCCGATAGGCGATGGCGCCGAGAAAGTGGAGCAGCAGTTCCTGGTCACGATCCATGCGGTGGGCCTCCCTGTCCAGCGCGCCTCGCGGTTTCCGCATCCAGCAGAGCCCGGAGCGCGGCGAGGCGGTGATCGTCCGCCGTGAAGGCGCGTCCGTATTCCAGATTGAAGGCGTAATCGAAGTCGCCGGGATTCCGCCCCTGA
>DASTCF010000103.1:0-3549 GCA_035711365.1 Gemmatimonadales bacterium | reverse complement strand
CCGACCTGCTTGCGAGGATCCCATGAACTGGAACACAGTGGTTCGGCAGACCCACCGCTGGCTGGCCATTGCCTTCACGTTGACGGTCATCGGCAACTTCGCCGCGATGACGCAGGGGCAACCTCCGGCCTGGGTCACCTACTCGCCGCTGCTCCCGCTCGCCTTGCTCCTGATCAGCGGCCTGTACCTGTTCGTGCTGCCGTATGCCACCAGGCGGCGCGCGCGCGGCGCGGCGCGTTCGACATCACACCAAGCCGGAGACTGAGCCGTGGCGAAACACCCAAAGTCGGCCGCGCGCCTCGGGGATTGGCGCGAGGAGACACTAGACCGCATGCGGGCGCTGATCCTAGAGGCCGACCCCGAGATGATCGAGGAGCGGAAATGGAGGAAGGCGTCGAATGCGATGGCGGGGGTCCCGGTCTGGTCGCACAACGGGATCGTCTGCACCGGTGAGGCGTACAAGAAGATCGTGAAGCTCACATTCGCCCAGGGGGCCAGCATCCCCGACCCATCGCGCCTCTTCAATTCCAGCCTGGAAGGCAATACGCGAAGGGCGATCGATATCCACGAAGGTGAGAAGGTCAACGCGCGCGCGTTCAAGGCGCTCGTGATGGCCGCGGTGGCCCAGAATGGCCAGCCGGCGAAGGCCAAGTCAGGCGCGAGCCCGGCCAGGGGATGAAGTTGCGAACCGGAAGCGCCCCGATGGGCCTGTGGTGACCGTCCCAGGAGTGCCGACACTATGACACAGGAGCGACACGTGTCCGCTGACCTTCGTTCGCCAGGTGCTGGCCTTCGCGCGCTGCGTGCGGGCGGCGTCCTGCTCACGCTCTTGATCGCCGCCGCGGCATGCAAGCAGACCACGCGACAAGCCTGCGACGCGGTGCCGCTTTCACCCGGTGAGGCGATGCTCGCGGTGGACGGGGGGAAGATTTGGTACCGGGTCTCCGGCACTGGCCACGGCACCCCGGTGATCCTGCTGCACGGCGGCCCTGGCTACTCCAGCTTCTACCTGAAGCCGTTCGAGGACCTTGGAGACGACCGTTCGGTGGTGCGCTACGACCAGCTCGGCGGCGGCAAGTCCGATCGGATCACGGATACCACGCTCTTCACGATCGATCACTTCGTGCGCGAGCTCGACTCGCTTCGCGCCCACCTCGGATGCCAGAAGGTGCATCTGCTCGGGCACTCATGGGGCACCATCCTGGCCTTCGAATACTATCGCGCACATCCCGAGCACGTGGCGAGCCTCATCCTCGCCAGCGCGGCGCTCGACATCCCCACCTGGGAGCGCAACGCCCGCCGGTTGGTCGCCACACTCTCGGACTCCGCCCAGCGGGCCATACACCTTCGTGAGGCCCAAGGACGTTATGACGCCCCCGACTACCAGGCCGCCCTCGGCGAATTCTATGGCAAGTATGTGTGGCGGCACCCGGTCCAGGCGGACCTCGATAGCACGATGACGACGTTCAATGCGGCCATTTACAACTACATGCAGGGGCCGAGCGAATTCACCATCACCGGAACGCTGAAGACATACGACGCGACCTCGCAGCTCGCGATGATCCGGATTCCGACGCTGTACACGGTCGGCGAGTTCGACGAGGCCGATCCGCCGACCATCCGGCACTTCGCGGCGCTCACACCAGGTGCGCAAGTGGCTGTCCTGGCTGGCGCGGCACACCTCACGTCGTGGGACGCCCGGGACGAAAACGTGCGCGTGGTGCGAGAATTCCTCCGCACGAGCGACACGACGACCACGGCCCGCTGACGGTGCTTCCCGGTGCGGCCTGGCGAGGCCACGCCCTCCTCTCATCCAGGATCCGGAGTGCCGCTGAAGTTTCGTGACGCCACAGTGGACGACGTTGCGGTCATCGCTGGCCTGCAGAACGCAGCAGCGGGCGGGCTCACTGCCCGCTTTGGCCCGGGGCTCTGGTCCGCGCTGGTGAACGAGCGCGGCTCGGCGCTGGCGCAGCGCCATGCACGTGTGCGCGTCGGGAGGGATGGCAAACGTATCCTGACAGTGTTGCGGCTGGCCACAAAGAAGCCGTGGTCTATCGACGCCTCCTACTTCACGCCGGTAAAGCGACCATTGTATCTCACCGGGATGGCCGTCTCGGTTGCGCATCAAGGGCAAGGGTTGGGAACCCTGGCCCTCGAGGATGCGCGCACCATCGCGCGGGAGTGGCCCGCCGAGGCCATTCGGCTCGATGCCTATGACGCCGAGGCCGGAGCGGGCGGGTTCTATTCCCGCCACGGTTATACGGAGCGTGGCCGGGTCGTGTACAAGGGCGACCCACTGGTCTACTACGAGCTCCTGCTCCGGTAGCCCACCAGCGCTCCGCTGAAGACCGGTCAGCCTTCGAGCTTGTAAATCTCCCGTCTTCCGTGATCGACGAGGTCGTGATAGCCCTTCATGATCTCCTCGAATTGCTTCATGTCCTCCGCCGAGCCCTGAGGATTGCTCATCATTTCTTCGAACGCCTGAAGGCTCGGCACTTCCATCTCCGAAACCACTGTCCAGTAATGCTCCCCACAGAAGTCGGTCATGACTCGCATGTGCGGCATGCCGACCTTTTCGCCCAGCTTTCCCATCGCGAGGAACTTTTCGACCATCGGGCGTACCTTGCCCGGCCTGCAATTGAAGATGTCACGGATGAGAAACATCGTATCCTCCACAGATCTGGGTTAGGCTCTTGATAAGTCCCGCAATCTCTACGCTTCCGGGTGCGGGTCAAGGGTCCCCGACGGCGGCCCGTGTTTGTGGCTGCAGGACCAGGCATACACGCTCGCGGCCGGGCCGGCCTTGCTGGCGCGGGCCGCGCCGAGGAGGTACGGTAAGGCATGCTCCAGGAATGGTCCCGCCGCAGGCGAGCAGGGCCTCTTCAAAGGAACGAAGCGATGACTGACCGTTTGTCCGCCCGAACGTCGCTGCTGGTCGTGAGCCTCCTCGCTGCCTCCGTGGTGCCAGGCGAGCCGGCTGTCGCGCAGGGCCCGCGTCCGACCCCGGAGGCCGTGGCGCGCGCGGTCGATTCGCTGGCCGCGCGGGTCGTTGCGGAAGGTCTCACGCCCGCGCTTGGCGTCGCGCTCGTCATGGACGGGCGGACAATCCTCTCCAGGGCCTACGGCCTGACCGACGTCACCAACCGTGTGCCCGCGGACGACCGCACCCTGTGGTACGTCGCGTCCACCAGCAAGTCGTTCACCGGGTTCGGGGTGTCCCTCCTGGCGTATCAGGGCCTTATCGACTTCAACACGCCCATCACCACGCTGCTGCCGCAGGCAGAGTGGCCTGAAGGTGTGGACGCCAGCCAGCTCACGCTGGCGCACTTCCTGTCGCACACGCACCAGCTCCAGGACATCGCCATCGTGATGACCGCGGCATTCACGGGCGAGTTTCCCGAGTCGCAATGGCCGGCGATGATCCGCTACGCGAGGCCGAGGTCGGGCCACGACCTGGTCTACAGCAACTTCGGCTACAACGTGGCCGCCATGGTCATCGACGCCAGGCGGCCCGAGGGCTGGCGCCGCTACCTCGACAGCGCGGTCTAC
>DASTCF010000102.1:0-17434 GCA_035711365.1 Gemmatimonadales bacterium | reverse complement strand
CGGGGAGCATTGATGGTCCAGACGTGGACGGGGAGGCCGAGCCGGCGGGCGTTGGCGAGGAATCGGCGGGTGACGACCGGGAGGAGGCGGTGCCGTTTCGGGACGGAGAGCACCTGGTAGTCCACGGGTGGCGGGCCGCGCTCGATCACGGAGGCGCGCCAGAATCGGAAGATCTCCCGCCCGCTCGCGGCGAGGGCAAACCGTCCGCCGCGGAACGCGTCGAGCGCGTCGTAATGCTCCGAGGCGATCACGCACCGGTCCTCGGCGCCATGGCGCTCGATCAGCTCGCGCACCCGCTCCTGGCCCGCCACCTCCTTCAACTCCAGCAGGATCGGCGTGGAGGGGAAGCGTTCCAGCACCTCACCGAGTGTCGGCACCCGGACGCCCCGGCCCCGGAACGGGTAGGTGGCCCCGCGATCGGGCGTGAAGTGGAACCCCGCATCGGCCCCGCGGAGCTCGGCGAGCTTCAGGATGCGGGCCGGACCGGAGAAATCGGTGGTCCGATCGAGGGTGGGGTCGTGCATGACGACGACCTCGCGGTCGGCGGTCAGCCGGACGTCGAACTCGAGGGCATCCGCGCCCAGCTCCACGGCGCGCTCGAACGAGGCCAGGGTGTTCTCCGGCCGCTCCCCTGAGGCGCCACGGTGGGCGATGATGGGGCGGGCATCGAGGTCGAGGAGGGGGTGCATGGGAGGCAGATGGGCAGATGGGCGGTGGTTCCGGTCACTTCGGCCAGGTCGACGGATTCCCGGGTCGCAATTGCTGCCCATCCGCCCATCCGCCCTTCTGCCCATCGAGTGCTGCGGCGAACCGTTTCACAATCTCCCCCGCCGGCTCGACGGCGTGGATCCCCGCCACGCTCTTCCCCGCCTGCCAATAATCCTTCTCGCCGGACTCGTCGAGCGAGGCCCGCTTGAGCTGCCAGATGGAGCGGAGCGCGTAGATGCTGCGCATCCAGTGCTTGGTCTTGTGCCCGCGGAGCATCCAGCGGGCGATCCGCCCCGCCTTGAGCCCGACCCGCCGGATATACGGCGTGTTGATCACCGCCACCGGCACACCGGTGATGCGCTCGCTGTGGACGATGTCGGCCTCGCCGGCCTCGACGATCGCGCGCTTGTAGGCCTCGCTCGCGTGACACTCCGGGGTCGCAATGAACCGGGTGCCCATCTGGACCCCGGCGTAGCCAAGCCCGAGCGCGGCGACGAAGTCGTCCGCGTCACCGACCCCGCCGGCGCAGATGAGCGGGAGCCCGAGGTCGTGGAGCTCGTTCCATAGCTCCTCGGCCGATTTGGGGCCTGCGTGTCCGCCCGCGCGGCGATTCACCGCGATCAGGCCGTCGACGCCCGCCTCCACACCCTTGCGCGCCCATTTCCGCTCGGTCACGTCGTGATACACGAACCCTCCCGCCGCGTGCACCCGCTCCGCCACCCAGCGCGGATTCCCGAGGGAGGTGACGAAGAAGCGGACGCCCTCCTCGAGTGCGATCTCCACCCAGCGCACCATGCGCTCGTGGTAGGTGCGCGACGACCGCTCGATGAGGGCGTTCATCCCAATCGGTTTCGACGTCAGCCTCCGGATCAGCCGGAGCCCTTCGCGGAAGTCGTGCCCGTGCACGTAGGTGAGCGAGATCGGCTGCACGACGCCCAATCCGCCGGCATCGGACACGGCGGCGACCAGCTCCGGATTGCTGCACGGGTACATCGCGCCGCAGATGAGCGGCACCTTGACCCCGGCGTGCCGGGTGAAGGCCGTGGTGGTCAGGGTGGAGTCCTCCCGGTGTCCAGCCGCCAGGTCACCGCGATCCGCGCGACGAGATCGCCACCGCCGTCGGTGATGTTGGCGCGGACGACGTGCTCCAACGGTGCCGCGACGTCAGGAATGCTGACGTCGGCGGTGGCAGTGAGCATTCCTCGCGCCTTCTTCAAATACTCGATCTCGAGCCGGGTCACGATGCTCCGCACGCCCGGCGGGAGCCCGCTGATCATGGCGAGCCCGCTGGCCAGCTCGCCCAGGTTGGCGAGGGCGACGGCGTGGATCGAATTCAGGTGATTGCGGACGTGGCGGCGATCCCGAAGCGTGACGCGCGCGTATCCGGGCCGGAGCTCGCGGATGTGCGCGCCGGTCGTGCCGGAGTAGGGGGCCACGAAGCCGAGGAGCCGGCTGAAGACCCACGTGCCCGCCGGCAGCCGGTGTAACCGTTTCCAGGCGGTGAGGAGCTGCGTCACGGGGTCGGGCATCGGGGGAATCTAACCCGCGGCCCGGTCACTTCCGGCGGACCGTGCGGCTCCCGAGGAGTTCGGCCACCGTGGTCTCACCGAAGAAGGCAGAGACCCGCTCGGAGACTTCTTTCCAGCGTGCGTGCGCGGCGCAGGGGCTCTGATCGCTGCACACCGCCCGGCCGAGGAGGCAGCTGCGCGTCGCGGTCGGCCCGTGGAACGGGGCGACGACCTCGGCCAGCGAAATCCGGTCCGCCGGCCGGGCGAGCCGGAAGCCGCCGAGTTTCCCCCGGCTGGACGCCAGAACGCCGGCCCGTGCGAGCTGGTGGAGCGTCTTCGACAGGTAGTTCTGCGGGATGTCGAGCGACTCGGCCAGCTCGCCGACGCGCACCGGCGCGCGGTCCTGGTGCTCGCCCAGGAAGAGGACGGTGCGCAACGCGTATTCGGCGGTCTGGGAGAGCATCGGGCCTCTGGAATCGGGTAAAGATGCCTTAAGAATGAATAACGGATATCATCATCTTCATATGATAATTTGGCTCCCACAGTATGACCCAAGGCCCCAAACGCTGATGAAGGTTGCTTCAGAAATCCTTCACGGTGTCACCGGGTCCCGCTGTCTACTCTGCTCGACTGATGGCGGATGCCGGTGATTTCATCTCAGGACGAGGAACGGATGGCTCGCACAATGGAACGCCGATGGATCGGATGGACGCTGCCGGCGGCTCTGCTGCTGGTGCTGGCATGCGGCGGCAAGGAACAGCCGGCGCCTGCCGCGGGTGCGGCAGGAGGCGCCGCGCCCCCGGCCAGTGATCTCACACCCTGGGAGATGGAGCACGGCATCGGCCCGGTGAAGGAGCCGCTGGTGCTGGGTCCGGTGGAGCACGAGCTCGCGGAAGACGGCGAGAAGCTCTTCCAGACCAAGTGCACCGCCTGCCACAAGCTCGACCAGCGGTATGTCGGCCCGCCGCTCGGCGGGATCGCCGAGAAGGTGAAACCCGAATTCGTGATGAACATGATCCTCAACCCGCAGGAGATGTACACCCGGCATCCCGTCGTGAAGAAGCTCCTGGCGGAGTTCATGACCCAGATGCCGAATCAGGGCCTCACGGTGGAGGAGGCCCGCTCGGTGCTGGAATACCTGCGAACCACGACGGCACCACCCGCCACGCCGTGAGCACGGCCCCGGCCAGGGCCCACTTCCTTCAGGAGAGATCATCATGTCGCGCAGTACGTTGATCCGGTCCCACGCCATCCTCGCCACCGTCCTCGCCGCTGTCGCCGCGGGCTGCGGTGGCGGGGCGACCCCGGCCGCGGACGTCGGGGATGCCGCGCAGCGGGTCTACGTGGCCCCCGGGCAGTACGACGAGTTCTACTTCTTCGCCTCGGGCGGCTTCAGCGGCCAGGTGGCGGTCTACGGTCTGCCGTCGGGCCGCCTGCTCAAGGTCGTGCCGGTCTTCTCGCAGAACGCCGAGAACGCCTGGGGGTACAGCGAACAGACCAAGGCGATGCTCAATACTTCCTACGGCTTCGTGCCGTGGGACGACTCGCACCATCCCGAGCTGTCGATGACCAACGGCGTGCCGGATGGCCGCTGGCTCTTCATCAACGGCAACAACACGCCGCGGGTGGCGCGGCTCGACCTGACGAGTTTCGAGACGAGCGAGATCCTCGAGATCCCGCATTCCGCGGGCAACCACGCCTCACCGTTCGTCACCGAAAACACCGAGTATGCCGTCGCCGCCACGCGGTTCAGCGTGCCCACGCCGCAGGAAGACGTCTCGATCGGCCAGTACAAGGAGAAGTTCCGGGGCCTGATCACCTTCATCAAGGTGGACAGTGCGACGGGCAGGATGAAGATCGCGTTCCAGATCCTGATGCCCGGCTTCGACTACGATCTTTCGCACTCCGGCAAGGGCCCGTCGCACGGCTGGTCGTTCTTCACGTCGTACAACTCCGAGCAGGCGAACACGCTGCTCGAAGTGAACGCCTCGCAGAACGACAAGGACTTCATCGCCGCGGTGAACTGGAAGCAGGCCGAGAAGTGCGTGGCGGAGGGCAAGGCGAAGACCGTGCCGGCCGTGTACGCCCACAACGTGATGGAGGAAGGCTCGCAGACGGCCAGGACCACGATGGAGAAGTCGGTCACGATGCTCGAGGCGACCGCCTGCCCGGGCGTCGTGTACTACCTGCCGACCCCCAAGTCGCCGCACGGCGTGGATGTCGATCCCACCGGGGAGTACATCGTGGCCGGCGGGAAGCTCGCCACGGTGATTCCGGTGCACTCGTTCTCGAAGATGCTGAAGGCCATCGAGGCCCACGATTTCGCGGGCGAGGTCAGCGGCGTGCCGGTGCTCAAGTATGAGAGCATCGTCGCCGGCGAGGTCAAGGAGCCCGGCCTGGGCCCGCTCCACACTGAGTTCGACGGCAAGGGCAACGCCTACACGTCGATGTTCGTGTCGTCGGAGATCGTGAAGTGGTCGCTCAAGGACTTCACCGTGCTCGACCGGATCCCGACCTATTACTCGATCGGGCACCTCTCGATCCCGGGCGGCGACAGCCGGCAGCCGTGGGGCAAGTACGTGATCGCGCTCAACAAGATCACCAAGGACCGCTATCTCCCGACCGGTCCGGAGCTCGCCCAGTCGGCGCAGCTCATTGACATTACGGGCGACAAAATGCGCCTGCTGCTCGACTTCCCGACCGTGGGCGAGCCACACTACGCCCAGGCGCTCCCGGCCTCGATCATCAAGGACCGGCAGATCCGGACCTTCGAGCTGGCCAAGAACAAGGACTCCTATGCGGTCACCAGCGAGGCCGGAACCGGCGTCGAGCGGAAGGGCCGCCAGGTGCACGTCCGGATGAGCACGATCCGGAGCCACTTCGTGCCGGATAACATCGAGGGTATCCAGGTCGGCGATTCGGTGTTCTTCCACATCACGAATCTCGAGCAGGACTGGGATGTCCCGCATGGCTTCGCGGTCACCGGCCTCAACAGCTCCGAGCTGCTCGTGATGCCGGGGCAGACCCGCACGGTGGTGTGGGTGCCGTCGAGGATCGGCGTGTTCCCGTTCTACTGCACCGACTTCTGCTCGGCGCTCCACCAGGAGATGCAGGGCTACATCCGGGTGTCCCCGCGCGGCAGCAGCGTCGCGCTGGCATCCAACAGCGCCAAGAAGTAGGCACCGGAGCCGATAGACCATGTCCCGCTCGTCCCGACTCATCGTCGCGCTGGCCGCGCTGTCCCTCGCGGCGTTGTTCCTGCTGCCGCTCTGGCACATCGGCCTCAAGGCCCCGCAGTACCCGGAAGGGCTGGGGCTGTACATCGCGGCCGACCGCATCGTCGGCGAGAAGCCGCAGGACCTGAACAGCATCAACGGGCTCAATCACTACATCGGGATGAAGACCATCAAGCCCGATGACATTCCCGAGCTCCGCTTCATGCCGAAGATCATCGGGGGCCTGATCGTGCTGGGCGTGCTGGTGGCGCTCGTGGGGCGGCGGGGCCTGCTCTATGGCTACGCGGCGGTGCTGGTGGCCTTCGCCGCCGCGGGGCTGGCGGACTTTTACAAGTGGGCGTATGACTATGGGCACAACCTGGATCCGAAGGCGATCATCAAGGTGCCCGGCATGACCTACCAGCCGCCGCTGATCGGCAGCAAGCAGCTGCTCAATTTCCACGCGACTTCCTGGCCGGCGGCGGGCGGCTGGATCGCGATCCTCGCCGTCACCCTCGTCGTCGGGGTGGCGGTGTGGCAGTGGCGGCACGGCAGAAGGCCGGGGCGGGTCGCCGCCGGAGCGACGCTCGCGATGGGCGCGGCGGCATGAACCGCCGCCGGATCCCGGCCTGGGCGGCCGCGCTTCTCAGCGCGGCCGCTTTCGCCTGTGGCCCTGCCGGACCACGGCCGATCGCCCTCGGCACGGAGGAATGCCGGCATTGCCACATGACGGTGAGCGACCCGAGATTCGCGGCGGAGCTGGTCACCAGCAAGGGGAAGATCTTCGTGTTCGACGACGTGGGCTGCCTCGCGACGTTCACGGCGACGGGCCCGGTGCCCCCGGAACAGGTCCAGGGCGCGTGGGTGACCGATCTCCGCCGCCCCGGCACGCTCATCCCCGCCCAGGACGCGATGTACCTGCGGACCGACAGCATGCGCACGCCGATGGGGAGCCACCTCGTCGCCGTGCCGCGCGAGGCGGCCGACAGCCTGCGAAGCGCGCTCGGCGGTGAGCTGCTCGACTGGGGCGCGGTCCTCGCCCAGGCCCGCGCGGCCACTTGAAGCGGCACGCCATGACCGGCAGAGCCGTCTTCGTGGCCGCGCTGCTGGCTGGGCTGCCGTGGAGCCGGGCTGCCGCCCAGTCCCCAATCGTGGTGAGTCCCGCCGGGCCGGTAACGACGCTCACGCAGGCCCTCGCGCTGGCGCCACCCGGCGGGACCATCCGCGTGCGTGCGGGCACTTACCGCGAACCGCCGCTCCGGATTGCCCGGCCGGTCACGATCATCGGGGACAGCGGCGCGGTGTTCGAGGGCGGCGACCACGGCATCTTCTTCGTCACCGCCGATCACGTGACGCTGCGGGGGCTCACGCTGCGACACGTGGCGCCGAGCTTCATCGAGGACCGGGCGGCGATCAAGTTCGACAGCGTGAGCGCCTGTGTGGTGGAGGACTCGCGGCTGGAGGGCACCTTCTTCGGGATCTATCTGGCCCGGAGCACCGGCTGCCGGCTGTCACGCAACGTGATCGCGGGCGAAGGCACGTCGGAGGTGCATAGCGGGAACGCGATCCATCTGTGGAACTCATCCGATGTCACGGTGGACGGGAACCTGCTGACCGGACACCGGGACGGGATCTACCTCGAGTTCTCCCGCGGCGCCCGGATCCTCCGCAACGTGAGCACCGGGAATCACCGCTACGGCCTCCACTTCATGTTCTCCCACGAATGCGAATACCGCGAGAACCGGTTCGCCGCCAACGGCGCCGGTGTCGCGGTGATGTATTCCCGGCATGTGGTGATGGACCGGAACCGCTTCGAGGACAACTGGGGCGCGGCCGCCTACGGCCTGCTGCTCAAGGAGATCCGCGAGAGCCGGATCACCGGCAACACCATCAGCGGGAACAGCGTCGGCCTCTACCTCGAGGGCTCGTCGCGCAACGAGGTCAGCGGCAACGTCTTCCTCTCCAATGGATGGGCGGTCCGGCTCCTGGCCGACGCCGAGCAGAACACCTTCACCCGGAACCAGTTCACGGGCAATTCGTTCGACGTGGCGACCAACAGCCGAAGCAACTTCAGCGTCTTCCGTGGGAACTACTGGGACCAGTACGAGGGGTACGACCTCGACCGGGACGGGTATGGCGACATTCCGTTCCGGCCCGTGCGGCTGTTCTCGATGCTCGTCCAGCAGTACGAGCCGGCGCTGATCCTCCTGCGAAGCTTCTTCGTGGACCTGCTGGACGCCGCCGAACGGGTGCTTCCGATCCTCACACCGGAGACGCTGGTGGACGAGCGGCCGCTGATGCGGGCTCCCGCGTGAACACCGCGCTCGAGATCCACGGCCTCGGCAAGCGCTTCGGGAGGGTGGTGGCGCTGGACGGGCTCGACCTGACGATCGGGCGCGGCCGGGTCACCGCACTCGTCGGGCCCAATGCGGCCGGCAAGTCCACGCTCATCAGGGCCATCCTCGGACTGGTGCATCCGGACACCGGCTCGCTGGTGCTGGATGGCGAGGCGCTCGGCCGTGACTGGCGCTACCGCGGTCGCATCGGCTACATGCCGCAGGCGGCGCACTTCCCGGACAACCTGACCCCGCGGGAAGTCGTCGCGATGCTGCGCGACCTGCGCGGCCCCGGAGCGGGCACCGATGAGGACCTGCTGGAGTGGTTCGCCCGGTCCGGCGCGATGGACCGGCCGGTGCGCGGCCTTTCGGGGGGCACCAGGCAGAAGCTCAACGCCGCGATCGCGTTTCTGTTCCGGCCGGCACTCCTCATCCTCGACGAGCCGACCGCCGGGCTCGATCCGGTCGCGAGCAGCCGGCTCAAGGACAAGATCCGCACGGTCCGGGCGCAGGGGGCGACGGTGCTCCTGAGTTCCCACCTGATCGGCGAGATCGAGGAGCTGGCGGACGATCTCATCTTCCTCGTGGAAGGCCGGATCCGGTACGCGGGTGGGCTGGCGGAGCTCAAGGCGCAGACCGGCGAGCGGAGCGTCGAGCGCGCGATGGCGGCGCTGCTGGGCGGGGGGCGCGAATGACGGCCACGGGGCGCATTCTCCGCTATGAGCTGCACAATGTGCTCCGCAGCCGGACCGTGCTGGTGTATGCGGCGCTGCTCTTCCTGCTGACCGATGCCCTGTTCCGGTTCGGGGGCAGCGGCGCGCGCGTCGTCCTGTCGCTCCTCAACGTGGTGCTGATCCTGGTGCCGCTGGTCAGCGCCCTGTTCGGGACCATGTACGTGTACGGCGCCCGGGAGTTCACCGAGCTCCTGCTGGCCCAGCCCGTCGGGCGGCCATCCCTCTTCACCGGATTGTACCTCGGGCTGTCGCTGCCACTGGCCGCCGCGTTTCTCGCGGGCGTCGGGCTGCCATTCATCCTGCACGCGAAGCCGGAAGCTGCTCTCTGGGGCCCCCTGTTGATGCTGCTCACGGCGGGGCTCCTGCTGACGTTCGTCTTCACCGCGGTCGCCGTGCTGCTGGCCACGCACTTCGACGACCGGGCCAAGGGACTCGGCGGCGCGATCCTGGTGTGGCTGGCGTGCGCGATCATCTACGACGGGCTGATCCTGCTGATTGTCTCGTGGTTCAGCGAGTATCCGCTCGAGCGGGCGGTCCTGGCGCTGACGCTGATGAACCCGGTGGACCTCGGCCGCGTGCTGCTCCTGCTCCAGTTCGACACCGCGGCGCTCATGGGATACACCGGTGCGGTCTTCGAGCGGTTCTTCGGGTCGGCGGGAGGACGGGTGGCCGTGCTGGCGGCGCTGGTGGTCCAGGCGGTGGTACCGCTCGCGCTGGCGCTTCGGGTGTTCCGCAGGAAGGACTTCTAGGTCCCGCCGTTCGTTTCGCGCAGGGCCACATAGCGGCCGCGATAGGTCACGGCGTCTCCATCGCGATCGGACACGACGGCGTGAAGCTCGATCCGTCCCCGTCCCCGCCGGGTGAGGGCGTCGACCAGCCGGGCCACCGCGTGCTCGTCCGGCGGCAGGCAGCGCGCGGTGAAGTCGCCCGTGACGGGCCGGACGTAGTGCACCGTGCTGTCCTGGAGCACCACGTGCGCCCGGATGCCGCGCTCCCGGAGGAGGAGCCAGACGGTCCCCCAGCCGGCAAGCGTCGCGGCGGCGTTCAGGCTCCCGGCGAAGGCCGTGCCGGTGTGATTGATGTTGGCGGCGAGCGGCGCCTCCAGGACGAGTCCGCCGTCCCGTCGCCCCACCACGCGAATGCCAAGGGACTGGGTGACTGGCATCTCGCGCGCCAGCTTCGCCCGGAGCGCGCGGAGCGGCACTACTCGGCCTCCACGACCACCGCCGTGCCGTAGCACAGCACTTCCGAGACTCCGGCCATGATCTCCGTGGCGTCATACCTCACGCCGACCACGGCATTGGCGCCCATGCCGTGCGCGTGCGTGAGCATGATATCGAACGCCTCGCGCCGGGTCTTCTCGCAGAGGGTGGTGAGTATCGAGATGTTCCCGCCGAACAGGGTCTCGATCTTGGCGCCGACCGCCCCGAACAGGTTGCGCGACCGGACGCTGATGCCGCGGACGATGCCGAGGTTCTGAATGATCCGATAGCCCTCCAGCGTGAAGGCCGTGGTGGTCATTTCATGACTGCCGCTCATGGCGATTCCTTCGTGTGGATGGAGGGGTCCCGCCTCAGGGCGCTTCCCTGAGCAGGGCGCGGATGTCCAATGGGAGGACGACCATCTCGAGCGTACCTGAGGCGTCCCGCGGCCATTCCTCCCGCGGGCGGTCGCGATACAACTCGAGGCCGTTCCGGTCCGGATCGTGGAGATAGAGTGCCTCGCTGACTCCGTGGTCGCTCGCCCCGTCGAGCGCGATGCCGGCATCCCGGAGCCGGCGGAACGCGTCGGCCAGCGTGGCCCGATCGGGGTACCGGATGGCGACGTGATAGAGACCCGTCGTGCCCGCCGGCGGCGGGGACCCGCCGAGGCTCTCCCAGGTGTTGAGCCCGATATGATGATGGTATCCCCCGGCCGAGATGAACGCGGCGCCGTCGCCGAGGCGCTGGACCAGCTCGAAGCCGAGCACGCCACAGTAGAACGCGAGCGCGCGGTCGAGATCGGCCACCTTGAGATGCACGTGGCCGATATCCACTCGGGGGTCGATGGGACGTTCCATCACGGGCCTCCCGCGGGACGCCGGCGGGAGGACCAGTGGATGGCCCGGATGCGCCACGACGTGCCATCCCGGGTCAGGACCATCAGCTCCGCCCCCTGGCTTCGGATCTCCCGGCCCTGGTAGGTGCCGTCCGAGGCGGAGGTCGAGGAAACCCACGCCACATCACCCTGGATGGAGACCGCGAGCGGGGAGCGGATCGCGGGAACCGCGCGGGCGAACGCGATATCGGCCGGCAAATGGTTTGCGCCATACTCGGCGCGGGTTTCGACGCCACCGGCCTCGAGGATCACCGCGTCGTCACCGAGCAACCCGAGGGCGGCCGCGCTGTCGCCGGCCTCGAGGGCCTGGTGATACGCGTGCACCGCCAGGGCGGCGGCGGAAGAATCGGCGGTTCGGTCCTGCGCGCCGGCGGTCGCGGCCGGGGCGGCCAGGAGGAATGCGGCGAGGTGAGTTCGGCCGAAGGGGCTCCGCATCAGGACTTCCTCCTTGTGATCCGGGATCCCCGCGGCCTCCACCCGAACTTCACGAGGTCGACCCGTCCGCGGGCATCGAAGCGCACGCCTTCCCGCTCCAGCAGCAGCCGTTGGGTGAGCCCATGATGGTCCCGCAGGCTGATCCGTCCCTGGGCGTTCAGCACCCGGTGCCACGGCACACTCGTGCCCCGCGGCAGCGCGTGCAGCGCGTAGCCGACCTGGCGCGCACCGCCCAGCCCGACGATGCGGGCGATCCGGCCGTAACTCGTCACCCGACCGGCGGGGACTCGGCGCACCACGGTATATATGCGGGCGTAGGTGGAGTTCGCCACGGTGGGCCGTTCGGCGGGATCAGCGGAACCGCGTGCGAAGTCCGGCGGCCCTGAGGGCGCGAGCGATGGCGAGCGCGAGGTCGCGTCGCAGCTCGTCTGACGGAGTCAATTGCTGGAGTCCGCAGCTGCCGCAAGTCTGGACCTGACCACTCACCGTGGCGGCGAACGGCGATACCCCCTGCAGCGTCACGAGACCGCGGACCTCGCCGCGGCTGGTGCCGGCACGCCATGAACGGCTGGAGCACCGGTGGCAGCTGATCGAGCCGCTGGGGGTCTGGGTCCGGGCGATGGGCAGCTGGCCGCCGTCCATCAGCGCCGCCTCGAGCCGTTGCAGGAAGCCCGGCTGTGGCAGGCGGCGGTCGCGGCAGCCGCTAACGCATGCGGCGAAGGGAAGGCCGTGAAGGGTGAGCAGGACCCGGCCGGCCGCAGCCCGACAGAGCGCCATCGTCTGGGTCTCGAGCGGCCCACCGCATCCCAGGCAGAATTCCGGCTCACGGCCCTTGAGGCGCCAGCGCCAGTACCAGAGTCGAATCGGGCGTTCACTCCACGTAGGGGCCCAAGATGCACCATTGCTCACCAACGTGCCCTCTGGACTCACCGCTCGGCCCGCTGACCCGCTACTTCTGCTCCGGAGCCGTCGGCGTCGCCGTGAATGGCACCGCCAGCGTATCCGTGACCGGATCCCAACCACCGCCCAGCGCCTTGTAGAGCTGCACCACGGCCACCCGCTGCAGGCGGAGCAGCTGGGACTCCTGCAGCTCGGCGTTGAGCAATTCGCGCTGCGCGTCGAGCAGGTTGAGGTAATTGTCGACGCCACCCTCGTAGCGGAGGCTGGCAAGCTCGACCGACTGGCGCGCGGCCTCGGCCGCCCGCCCGGCGGCATCCGCCTCGTCGCGCAGGCGCTGGACCCCCACGAGACCGTCTTCCACCTCGCGGAAGGCGGTCAGCACCGTCCGCTCGTAGAAGGCCACCGCGGCCTCGGTTCGGGCGCGCTCGACCTGAATCTGCTTGAGATTCCGGCCGCGATTGATGAGCGGCTGGAACAGATTCAGGGCGAGGTTCCAGAAGCCGGTGCCCGCCGAGAACAGGTTGTCGATGTCGCGGCTCGCCGTGCCGCCGCTCCCGGTAAGGCTGATGGTCGGGAAGAGGGCCGCGATCGCCGCCCCGATCTGGGCGTTCGCCGCGCGCAGCTCCTGTTCCGCCTGTTGCACATCCGGCCGGCGCTGAAGCAACTCCGATGGAAGTCCTGCCGGAATCACGTCGGGGAACTCCTGCGCTGACAGCGGCTCTCCGCGGGGAACGTCGCCGGGCGCGCGTCCCAGCAGGATGCTCAGCTCGTTCTCTTTCTGCTGTCGCTCGCGCTGCAGGCGGAAGACGGTGCCCTCCGCGTTCGCCAGGGCGCCTTCGCCCTGGCGGACGTCGAGCTCCGAGGTGAGCCCGCCCTCGAACCGGGCGCGTGCGAGCTGGAGGGACTGGTGGCGGATTTCGCGCTGCCGCTCGGCGATATCGAGCTCCTGATCGAGGTCCCGAAGCTCGAGGTAGACACGGGCAACTTCGCTCACAATCGTGAGGATGACGCCGCGGCGGCCCTGCTCGGTCGCGAGCAGCGAGGCCTTCGCCGACTCGTTCAGCCGGCGGATCCGGCCCCAGAGGTCGATTTCCCACGCCAGGCTCCCGCCCACCTGGAACGCATTCCGTTCCGACTGGGGTTGGCCGGTGAGGGAATCCGGCAGCTTGAACCGCTCGCCGCTGGCGAAGATGTCGATCTGCGGGAGGAACTCGAGGCGCTGGATCCCCAGCAGCGCGCGGGCCTCGTTGACGCGGGCCAGCGCGACGCGCACGTCCTGATTCTCCCGCAGCGCGATCCGGATGAGTCCCTGGAGCGTCGTGTCGGCATACACCTCCCACCAGGGGAGGTTGGCGTACGAGGAGTCGCGGAGCGCGAGGGTGCTGTCGCGCCAGCCCTCGGGCACGACGACCTCCGGCCGCTTGTAGTTCGGTCCGACGGCGCACCCGGCGAGGGCGAGGGCGAGGGCGCCGGCGATCAGTCGACGGGTCATGTCAGTGCGCCGCCTTCGGAGATGGCACCGGCTGGGCCGGTGGCGCATCCCCGGCGGGCTCCTTCTTCCGGCCCAGCTGTTCGACGAATGCGAAATTGCCCGGGATCAGGAAGACCCCGAGCGCTGTGGCCACGAACATGCCGAAGAAGACCGCGGTCCCCATCACATTCTGCGCCCCCGCGCCGGCTCCAGAGGCAATCATGAGCGGCACGACGCCGAGGATGAAGGCGAACGCAGTCATGAGAATCGGCCGGAAGCGCAGCCGCGCCGACTCCAGGGCGGCCTCCTCGACGCCCATGCCGCCGTCCCGTTTCGCCTTGGCGAACTCGACGATGAGGATCGCGTTCTTCGCGGCGAGGCCGATGAGCATGATGTTGCCGATCTGGACGTACACATTGTTGTCGTAGCCGAACAACCAGACGCCGAAGAAGGCCCCCAGCGCCACGAGCGGCGAGGCAAGCAGCACCGCCCAGGGCAGGCGCCAGCTCTCGTACATGGCGGCCAGCAGCAGGAACACGAACAGGATGGCCGCCACGAAGGTCGGCCCCGCGGGCGGCGCGGTGTGTTCCTGGTACGAGAGCGACGAGTACGCGAAGCCCACCTCGGGCGGCATCGTCTCCCGGAAGACTTCCTCGAGCGCCTTGAGCGCCTGACCGGAGGCAAAGCCGCGGCCGGGCACGCCGTTCAGCTCCACGGAGCGCAGGAGATTGAACCGGTTGGTGAGTTCCGTCCCGGCCTGGGACGAGATGGTCACGAGGGTGCCGAGCGGGATCATGTCCCCCGTGGTCCTGCTCCGAACCCAGATCTGGCCGATGTCCTCGGGGTTGCGCCGGTAGTCCGCCTCCGCCTGGACATACACCCGGAAGAGCCGGCCGAATCGATTGAAGTCGTTGACGTAGGTGCCGCCGAGGCTCGCGGAGAGCGCCTGGAACGCCTCGTCGATCGGCACGCCGAGCTTGCGCGCCTTCTCGCGATCGAGCTCGACCTTCACCTGGGGATACTGCGGATCGAACGAGGTGAAGATGTTCCCGATCTCCGGCCGCTTCCGGGCAGCCTCCTGGAACTGGCGGCTCAACTCGCCCAGGCGCTCCACGCTCAAGCTGCCGCTCCGGTCCTGCAACAGGAAGTTGAAGCCCGCGGAGGCCCCGAAGCCCGAGATGGTGGGGATATTGAACGGAAACACGATGGCCTCGGGAATCGTGCGGAACTGGGCGGCCATCCGGCCCATGAACCCGCGCGCGTGCATCTCGTCGCCGTGCCGCTCCCCCCACGGCTTGAGCCGAACGAACACCGTCCCGAAGTTCGGCTGGTAGGTCGAGGTGACCACGCCATAGCCGCCGATCGTCTGGTAGGACTCGACGCCTTCCATCTTCCCGACGATTGCCTCCACCTGGCTCAGTACGGCACTCGTCCGCTCGAGGGAGGCGCCTGCGGGGAGGGTCACGTTAATGCCGAGGATCCCCTGGTCCTCCTCGGGAATGAAGCCGGCGGCCAGGGCCCCGCCGAAGAGCGCGCCGCCCACCGCGACCACACCGATGATCCCGATGGTGAGAATGGACCGGCGCACCAGGAGCTGCGCGCCCTTCACGTACCCGCCCGTCACCCGCTCGAACCCGCGGTTGAACGCCCCGAAGAACTTGCCGAGCAGGCCGGTGGCAGGCTTCGGCGGCTTGAGCAGCATCGCCGCGAGCGCCGGGGAGAGCGACAGCGCGCTGAAGGCCGACAGCAAGACCGAGATGGCGATCGTGAGCGCGAACTGCTGGTACATCCGGCCGGTGAGGCCGGGAATGAAAGCGACGGGGACGAACACGGCGGTCAGGATGAGGGCGATGCCGATGACGGGCGCCGACACCTCCTTCATGGCCTGCACGGTCGCGTCCCGCGGGCTCATCCCGTGTTCGATGTGATGCATCACCGCCTCCACCACGACGATGGCGTCATCCACCACGATGCCGATGGCGAGGACGAGGCCGAACATGGAGAGGGTGTTGACGGAGAACCCGAGCAGCGGGAAGAAGATGAACGTGCCGATGAGGGACACCGGCACGGTCAGCAGCGGAATGATCGTGGCCCGCAGATTCTGCAGGAAGATGAAGACGACGAGGGTGACGAGGATGATCGCTTCGACGAACGTGTGGAGGATCGACTCGATGGACGCCTCCACGGCGGGCGTCGTGTCATAGACGATGCGGTAGTCCATGTCGGCGGGGAAGAACGCCTTCGCCTGGCGCATCGTCTCGTAGATTGCCTCCGCGGCCTGGAGCTGGTTGGCTCCCGGCAGGAGGTAGACGGCCATGGCCCCCGCCGGCTGGCCGTCCAGGCGCCCGAACGAGTTGTAGTCCTGCGAGCCCAGCTCCACCCGGGCCACGTCCCGGACCCGTACCTGGGCACCGGCTTCCGATCCCCGGATGATGATGTTGGCGAACTCCTCCTCGGTCACGAGCCGACTGGGGGCGCTCACCGTATAGGTGAACTCCTGGTCCGCCGGGGAGGGCCGCATTCCGACGCGGCCCGCCGGGGCCTGGAGGTTCTGTTCCCGGATCGCCGAGATCACGTCTGCCGGCGTGAGCCCCAGCTTCGCCAGCTTGTCGGGCCGCAACCAGATCCGCATTCCGTAGTCGGTGCCGCCGAAAAGATCGACCTGGGCGATCCCGGGAATGCGCAGGATCTGGTCGCGCAGGTTGATGCCCGCGTAGTTGATCAGGAACGGCGCGTCGTAGGTGCCCTTCGGGGAGTACAGCGAGATCAGCATCAGGATGCTGGGGCTTTGCTTCTTGACCGTCACGCCCTGCTGGATCACCTCCTGGGGCAGGCGGGCCTGTGCCGAGGAGACGCGGTTCTGGGTCAGGACGTTGGCCATGTCCTGATTGGTGCCCACCTGGAAGTTCACGTCGAGCTGCATGCGGCCGTCGCTGGTATTCGACGACTTCATGTAGATCATCCCCTCGACGCCGTTGACCTCCTGCTCGACGGGCGTCGCGACCGACTGCTCGACCGCCACCGCCGAGGCGCCGGGGTAGGTGGCCGTGACCCGGATGGTGGGCGGGGCGAGGAAGGGGTACTGCTCGAAGGAGAGCCCGCGCAGACTGTTGAGCCCGAGCAGCACGATCATGATCGAGATGACGATGGCGACGATCGGCCGCCGGATGAAAAACTCAGCCATGATTCAGCGGGCTCCCGCCGTGCTGTCGGGGCCGGTCCCGGCGGCGGTTGGAACGACCTTCACCCCCGGCCGGACCTTCTGCAGGCCGTCCACGATCACCCGCTCCCCGGACCGAAGCCCCTCCCCGATGACCCAATCCGAGCCGACCCGGTTGGCCGGCTTGACGGGCCGGATCTCCGCGGTGCTGTCGGCGCCGACCACATACACGTTGTAGGTGCCCTGGAGCTCCTGGACCGCCCGCTGCGGGATCACGATCGCGTTCTTGGCGACCGTGACCGGGATCCGCACCCGGGCGAACTGGCCGGGCCGGACGATGCCCTGCGGATTCGGAAACTCGGCCTCGAGGAGCATCGTCCCGGTAGCCGGGTCCACCCCCCGGCCGACGATGGTGACACGCCCCTTCTCCGGATGCACGGATCCGTCCGCCAGTTGGAGCTCGACGATCGGCTGCCCGCTCCGTTGCGTCCGGCCGCCGGCGCTCGTCGCGCGGGCGAGCTCGAGATACTCCGTCTCGGAGATGTTGAAGGAGACCTTGATCGGATCGAGTGCCGAGACCACGGTGAGCACCGTAGGTTCGGGACTGCCGACGTACTGGCCGACATCGACGTTCGCGATGCCCGCCATCCCATCGATCGGGCTCGTGACACGCGTATAGGAGAGATCGAGTCCGGCCGAGGTTTCCGCGGCCCGGGCCGCGTCCACCGCGGCACGGGACGCCTGCTCGGAGGCAAGCGCGTTGTCCAGATCCTGCTGGCTCACCGCATTCTGCGCCGCGAGAGGGCGAAGCCGGTTCGCCTGGACTGTCGCGCGCTCAAACCGCGCCTCGGCCTCGGCCCGGTCGGCCCG
>DASTCF010000101.1:0-6017 GCA_035711365.1 Gemmatimonadales bacterium | reverse complement strand
CCGATCAGTCGCTCCAGGTCCTCCCGAGTGCGCTCCTGCACCTGCACGACTTCGGTCAAACCGAGGGAAGCGAGCCGGGCAGCCGTCCGCGGACCGATGCCCGGCAACGCCTTGAGGGGAAGCCCGGCCAGAAACCCTTCCTCCCAGCCGTCCCGCACCTCCATCAGGCCCCTCGGCTTCGCATGGTCCGAGGCGAGCTTTGCCACCATCCTGTTCGGACCGATTCCGATGCTGCAGTCGAGGCCCGTCCTCGATCGCACCGCGTCCCGAATCCGCTCGGCTACGGGAAGCAGCGAGCGCGGGTAGAGCCGATCCGTGCCGGAGAAGTCGAGGTAGGCCTCGTCGAGCGACGCCATCACCACGACAGGCGAGAATTCCTCCAGCACCGTCCTGACCGCCCGTGACGCGCGGCCGTATTCCTTGAATGCCCCCTGAAAAAACGTCGCGCCGGGACACCTCCGCACGGCTTCTGCGATCGGCATTCCGGCGCGCACTCCGAATTCCCTTGCCCCATACGAGGCGGACTGCACAACGCCCCGCTGATCCCGCCGGCCCCCGACCACGAGCAGCTCGATGTCCCGGAGCTCGGGATGAACCTGCCGGCACACCTCGACGAAGAACGCGTCGAGGTCCACGTGAATGATGCGGCTCGTCAGGGCAACTCCACCACGGCGATCGACGCGCCCTTCACCGGCTGGGCAGCGTTGGCTCCCGCCGCAAAGTTCAGGTTGGCCAGGTACGCCTTCTTGCCCACCAGCTTGAGCTCGGCCGGGAAGCGCAGCGCGTTGCCCGGACCCGTCATCGTGTATGCCGGCCGATACGTCGAATCGGGCATTCCGCCGCCGGGCGAACTGAAGGCCACAACAGTGATTTCACCCGCGGGGCTCACGCGCACGAGGGAGTTCCGGAAGTTGGCATCGATCCAGAGATTGTCGTCGCCGTCCACCACCAGGCCGTCGGCGCCGATCAGCCGCGCGTCCTTCACAAACGTCGCGATCGCTCCCGGCCGGTAATCCGGACCGACCACCAGGCGAGTCACCTCGCCGGTCCCGGTGTTCAGCGTGTACAACGCGCCCTTGGAATCGAATCCGACTCCGTTGACCGTGAAGTCACGGACCGGCATCGTGGTATCGGCTGACTTCGGCGAATATGCGCTCGCAAAGACGACTGCCTGGCCGCCCTGTGGCGGCGCGTGATAGACCTTCTCCGTATTGCCGCCCCCGATCCACAGATGGCCGGCCCGGTCGAACGCCAACCCGTTCGCTCCCTTCGCGCCAGTAACGAACGGCGTCGCATCCTCGGCGGGGTTGAAGTCTCCGGCGCCGAGCCGGGCCGCGTTCACGCGATAGACGATTCCAGCCTCCGGCACCGCGGCATACAGGTTCCCATCCGCGTCCGTCACCAGGCCGAGGATCCAGGTACCTGGCGCAACGGGAAGCCGGCCGACCGCCACCGGTGTCGGAGCCGCGGGATCGACCCGGTAGATCGTGCCGTCTTTCCAGTCGGCCACGTACAGCTGGCCGCCGTGCGCGGCGATCCCCTCGATGGCGGATGAGCTGTCGCCAATGGTGGCGAGAATATCGACTCGCACGCTGGCGGCGGGCGGCGCCTCGGTTTGCTTCTCGGCACACGCGCCGGCAAGCGCCAGGAGGGCGGGGAGGAGAGGACGGTACATCATGGTGCGTGACTCCTCTAGACGAGGTGAATCGCGGTGGCCTTAATGGTCACGATGAGCCCGGCGCCTTGCGCGATGCCCAGCGCATCACATGAGGCCGAAGTCACTGCGGCGGTCAGGAGGCGACCGGCGTCGAGATGAACGAAGGTCAGCGGCCCGAGGCGTTCCACGTGGCGCACGACGGCGGCGAAATGGTTGCGCGCCGATGTCGGCTGCAGGTCGCGGCTCAGCAGCAGGTCCTCCGGGCGGAGCACGGCATGGGCCGGTCCCTCGCGCTCCGCGATGACCTCGAAACTGAGCGGCCCGCTCGTGAACCGCGCGGCGAAGGGGGTGCCGTCGCCCGCCGCCAGGCGCTCCACCGTCCCGCTCAGCACGGTGCCGGTCCCGATGAATCTGGCCACGAACGCGGAGTTGGGGTACCGGAACACCTCATCCGGCCGCCCCTGCTGGGCGATCCGTCCGTCTGCCAGCACCGCCACCAGGTCGCCGAGCCGCAGCGCCTCGTCGAAGTCATGGGTCACCTGCAGCGTCGTGATGCGCTCCCGCTCGTGCAACGCCCGCAGCTCACGCCGGAGCATGTGGCGCGTCGTCGGGTCCACCGCGGCGAACGGCTCGTCGAGGAGGAGGATACTGGGCCGCGGGGCGAGCGCCCGCGCGAGGGCGACCCGCTGCGTCTCGCCTCCGCTCAGTCCGGAAATGCCCCGGTCGAGGAGCTCGGAGATTCCCAGCAGCTCGGCCAGTTCCGACACCCGCTGGCGCTGGACGTCCGGGCCGAGCGGCCCGCGGACGAGCCCATAACGGATGTTCTCCCGCACACTCAGCTGCGGGAAGAGGTAGTACCGCTGGTACACGAATCCGATCCCGCGTCGCTCCGGAGGGAGATCGGTCACGTCCTCGCCGTGGAGGCCGATTCTGCCGGCGCGGACCGGGTTGTGACCCGCGACGGTCTCGAGCAGGGTGGTCTTGCCGGAACCGGTCGGTCCGATGATCAGCCCATACCCGCCGGTCGGCACCTCGAACGAGATGTCCCGCAGGTCGAATTCTCCGACCCGCACCGTGAGCCCCTCGAGGCGGATCATCGCGGCTCCGCGGGCTGCAACCACCGCACGAGGCCGAAGACGGCGAGCGCGACGAGGAGCAGCACCAGGGCCGCCGGCACCGCGGCAGGCAGCCCCTGGGTGGTGAACCTATCGTAGATCAGGATGCTCGCGACCTTCGGATTGTAGGTGAGGATGACGATCGCGCCGAACTCGCTCACGCTGCGGGCCCAGGCCAGGATCGCACCGGCCAGGATCCCACGTCCCGCCAGGGGAAGCGTGATCCGGCGGAAGGCGAGCCAGGGGGTGTCGCCGAGGGTGCGCGCGACCCGCTCGAGCCGCGGGTCCACACCCGCGAACGCCTCGCGCGCGCCGCTCACCAGGAGCGGTGCGGAAACGAACAGCATCGCCGCGACGATCCCCGGGGCGTGGCTCACCACCTCGAGGCCGATGCTGGCCAGCGCCCCCCCGACGGTCGAGCGCCGGCCGAGGAAGAGGAGCAACGCGATGCCGGCGACCGGATGAGGGATCACGACCGGCAGCTCGACGAGCGCCTGGATCAGGCGGCGGCCACGGAACCGGCGGCGGGCGAGAAGGTAGGCGAGCGGCAGTCCGAACACCGCCGCCAGCAGCGTTGCGACCGACGCGGCGGCGACCGTCAGGGCAATCGAGGCCTGCAGTTCCGGATCGCGGAATCCCTCCGCGAGGCTCCCCGGCGTAGCCAGGAACAGGAGGCGCAGCAGCGGTCCGACCACGAACAGCACCAGAACGGCGCCGAGGGCGGCCAAGCCGAGGCGCTGCCAGGGCAGGTGGGGCCCGTGACGCGGCACGGTTCCGGGACTAAGTTGCTCGGTCATCGCTCGCGCGTAGGGTATGCCTGTCCTGCGCGGGCGTCAACGTGCCGGCGCCGCCGGCCGCAACGGGGAGGGGGCGCGCCATGCAGCTCGGCAAGGCGATTCAGGACGCGATGAATGACCAAATCCAGAAGGAGATGGCATCGGCCTATCTCTATCTCGCGCTGTCATCCTACCTCACTGCGTCGAATTACGATGGCGCTGCTTCGTGGATGCGCATTCAGGCTCGGGAAGAAGTCGGACACGCCCTCAAGTTCATCACCTTCGTGGAGGACCGGGGCGGGCGGGCGCTCCTCAGGGGCATCGCCGAGCCCCCGGCGGAATTCCCTTCGTTGCTCGCGGCCTTCGAGGCTGCGGCCGAGCATGAGGCGATGGTGTCAGCCAGCATTCACCGGCTTTTCGAGCTCGCCGCGAAGGAAAAGGACTGGGCGGCCCAGGCCCTGCTCCAGTGGTTCATCACCGAGCAGGTCGAGGAGGAGAAGACCAGCAAGCGAATCGTGGACACCCTCCGCCTGATCGGAAACAACACCTCCGGGCTCTACATGTTCGACCGCGAGCTGGGCCGCCGGGGGCAGGAGGGCTGACACAGGCTGTGGCGCGGCCGCCGCGATGCGGCGTGGCGGCCGTGCACGGTTCGTCAGGCGAAAGGGACTATCTCCGCATCGTTACGGTTCTTGCTGCTGCGCACACGGTTTGCTACTATATGCACCGGCGGCTTCCGCCGCGCACTTCCCATCCGCAATCCCGAAAAAACCGGCAGTCCTGAATCACGGCGTTCCCCCCGGGCCACGCCACGGCGTGGCCCGTTCGTGTGCAGTGCTGGCGTTCAACCCTTCTTTCGCCGGTCTGGCTGGAAAGGATGCACCGAGTATGGATGCACGTCGTTTCGCGCTGGTTGGAGTCGCGGTCGCCCTGGCGGCCTGCAGTGAACCCGTGAGTCAGCCGTCGGATGGCGACGACGCGGCGTCCGTGGTCTCTCTTTCCCAGGGACGGACCGGCAACGATGAAGTCATGGCCGGCCAGGTGATCGTCGGCCTGCGCGACATGGCCCAGGCGGACGCGGTGGCCCGAGCCCACGGATTGGCGCTGGGTCAGCGTGGCCTGCGTGGCGACTGGTTGGTGATGCAGGGCGCCGCCGCGGGCACCGAGCGGGCCAAGGCTGCCGAGTTAGCGGCCGACAGCCGGGTGCGGTATGCGGAGCCGAATTACCTGCGGCAGCCCACGGCCATCAACCCGAATCTCTGGGCGTTCTACAATCCGGGTGGGCTCAATATGAAGTACACCAGAGGCGGGAGTTCCGGGCAGCCGATCAGCTCGTCCTATGCGTCGATCGCCGATGCGGACGAAGACAATGTCGAGGGATACGCGACCGGCGGCTCCGACGTGGTCATCGGCAGCATCGACACCGGCGTGGATTTCCAGCATCCGGAGTTCACCGGCCGCCTCATCGCCGGCAAGGACTGGTACAACAACGACAACAATCCCGCTGACGACGATGGCCATGGCAGCCACACCACGGGCACGATGGCCGGTTCGACCGTCGGCGTCGCCGGCGTCTCCGGGGCCGCTCCGCACGTGAAGGTCTTCGTCCAGAAGGTCTGCGGGCGCCGCGGCTGCCCCACCTCGGCGATCGTGAATGCCATTATCGCCGCGGCCGATCAGCCCGGCCTGGTCGCGATGAATCTGTCGCTGGGTGGCAGCAGCGAATCCCAGGCGGAGAAGGACGCGATCCAGTACGCCACCGGGAAGAACGTCCTCGTCATCGCCTCGGCGGGCAACAGTGGCAGTGGCGCGCTGGCCTGTCCTGCATGCGACCCCAACACCATCTCGGTCGCGGCGACGACCTGGAAAGACGAGAAGGCCTCCTACAGCCAGTACGGCCCGGGCCTGGATATCTCCGCCCCGGGTGGTACCTGCTACTCGAACACCACGCCGGAAGGCTGCATCTACAGCGCCTACAAGGGTGGCACCTACGCCTGGCTGCAGGGCACCTCCATGGCGGCACCGCAAGTGACCGGGACCGCGGCGATCGTGGCTTCCAAGACCGGCCTCCGCGGTGCGGCGCTGAGGTCTCGGCTGGAAAGCACGGCGGATGACAAGGGCGCGCCCGGTTACGACCTGACCTTCGGCAACGGGCGTCTGAACAGCTACCGGGCGGTCACGAATTCGACACTCCCTTCGCCCCAGTAACTCGGTGAATGTCACGGACTGAGACGAGGCGGCCCTCATCGGCCGCCTCGTTCTTTTTCCCCTCCGCCGGTTCCCGTTGACGTCGGCTGCCGCTACATTCGTTCCGACCCCATGAACATCTCCTTCGTTGGACTCGGCGCCATCGGCGCCCCGATGGCCAGCCACATCGCGCGTGCACACTCCCTCACGGTCTGGAACCGGACCCGGAGTCGCGCGGAGGAGTTCGCGGCCACCAACCGATGCACGGTCGTCGATACCCCC
>DASTCF010000100.1:0-5506 GCA_035711365.1 Gemmatimonadales bacterium | reverse complement strand
GGGGCAACCCATGCTCCGCTCACGGCGATAATGATGGTGTTCGAGATGACCGGCGAGTACGCGCTGATCTTGCCGCTCATGCTGACGAGTGTGATCGCCTACACGCTCGCCCGCCGCCTCCATCCGGAGTCCATTTATACGGAGTGGCTCACACGGCACGGCATCGTCCTCACCCAGGGCGCCGATGCGGCGGTGCTGGCGCGGGTGACGGTGGCGGAATGCCTCAACCCTCGTCCGGTCACCGTCCCCGCCGCCGCCGACATGGCCGAAGTCCTCGCTGCCGTCCAGGAGAGCCGGCAGACGGAATTTCCGGTTGTGGAAGCCGATGGCGGCCTGCTCGGCATGCTGGACCTCGAGGTAGTTCGGCAGGCTTCCGCCGTCGACTCACTGAATGCCGGGATCGTTCGTGCAGCCGATCTCGCCGCAGCACGGGTGCAGCCTGTCACCTCCGAGGATTCGCTCCTCGTGGCGCTCCACCGCCTGGGCGGGAGCGACGTGGACTACCTCCCGGTGGTCGATGTCCGGACCCGCACCCGGCTGGTTGGCATCGTGCACCGAAGCGACCTTACGGCGGCCTACGAACGCGAACTCGCGCTGGAGGGGCACGTTGGTATGGCGCCGGGTTCGAAAGGTGCCGTGCCCGCGAGGAAATAACCTGGGAGCCGATTGAGCCGGCGTTGCGGAACGGGCGCGATCATCCAGGCGTGCGGGTACCCATCCATCCTCTCGATCGCTCAGGCCGCTCCCAGCCGGCGCTCCTCGCCGGGTACGCAGCGCTCTTCCTGATCGCGGGACTGGCCTGGCGCCTGACAGATCGGCTCGACGCAGCCACTCGTCCCTGGGCGGAAATCGGCAGAAGCGCCGCCCATCTTCCGGCCCAGCCCTCCATTCTCTTTCTCTTCCGGGTGTCCGATTGTGCCCTCGCGCTCCGCGATATCGAGCGGTGGAATGCGTTGAACCAGCAAGGTGGTGTGCGGGTGCGAGGCGTCGTGCTGGACCCACCCGCCGGCCTCTCGCTGGACGACGTGGCCCGCCTCGAGCGGATCGGCTTCCCGCTCCGCCACGCCCGGCCGCGCGATGTCTTGCCACGGCTTCAGGCACTCGGCGTGCCCCGCACTCCCGTATCCCTCCTGCTCGATCGCCAGGGCAGGGTACGGCTCGTGCTCCCCGCCGTGCGGCAACTCGATGGATTCGGACTGGTCGATTCCCTGCTGGTGGGGTTGTGAGGAAGCCCGGACTCACGTAGCGATCGCCCGCCCCGCCGCCCCGCCGCCCCGCCGCCCCCGCTTCCCCGCTTCCCCGCTTCCCCGCTAAGATCTCCCCGTGCCCTTCCCACTCTCTGGTCCGCTGCCCCGCGCTCCTCTGACTCGCTTCGCGCCGGCGCCGACCGGGTCTCTCCACTTGGGCCACGCCGCGAACGCGGTCTGGGTCTGGGGCATCGCGCGCGCACTCGACGGACGGGTGCTCCTCCGGGTCGAAGACCACGACCGTTCACGATGCCGGCCGGAATTCGAATCGGCCCTGCTCGACGATCTCGATTGGCTGGGGCTCGAGCCGGACGTCGCGCCGACGGCCGACTACCGCTCTGGCCCCTGCGCCACGCGACAGAGCGACCGCGATGAGCTGTATGCCCGTGCTCTCGCCACGCTGCGGCAGGCCGGCCTCGTCTACGCCTGTGATTGCTCGAGGAAGACCCTGGCGAGGGACGCCGGCGACGTCCCCGATGTCGAGACGCCCTACAATGGCCGCTGTCGCGACCGAGGACTCCCGCCAGCGCCTGGACGTGGCCTCCGAGTCAGGCTCGCGCCGGGTACCGAATCATTCGATGACCTTCGCCTCGGCGCCCAGGAGCAAGTGCCCTTCGCGCAGTGCGGTGATCTGCTCGTCCAGGACCGACTCGGCCAATGGACGTATCAATTCGCGGTGACGGTGGATGACTGGCTGGAGGGGGTGGATCTGATCGTTCGCGGGGAGGACCTGCTGAGTTCGACCGGCCGGCAATTGAGGCTTGCCCGTCTGCTGGGCCGGACAATACCGCCGTGCTTCCTGCACCATCCTCTGATCCGGAATCCGGGAGGCGGCAAGCTGAGCAAGGCCAACCGCGACACCGGCCTCAGGGAGCTTCGCGCCGGCGGGGCCCGGCCTGATGAGGTGCTCGGTGCCGCCGCGCACGCGACCGGACTGCTGGCCGAGCCGGGGCCGCTCGCCGTCGGCCAATTGGGAGAGTTGTTCCTGATCAGCTGATACTGTCCGCCTGTTCGACGGTCCCACTGGCCGACGGTTTGAGCTCTCCTTCCCACCGCGCCATCGCCGCCGAGGCGAGGCAGTTCCCCAGGACGTTGACCGAGGTCCGCGCCATGTCCATGAAGGCGTCCACGCCGAGAATCACCGCCACCCCCTCGAGCGGCAGGCCGAAGGTGGCCAGCGTGCCGGAGAGAATCACCAGCGACGCGCGCGGAACGCCGGCGACGCCCTTGCTGGTGAGCATCAGCGTCAGGAGGATGATGAGCTGCTGCCCCAGCGGGAGGTCGACGCCCGCGGCCTGCGCCACGAAGATCGCCGCGACGGAGAGGTACAGCGTGGAGCCGTCGAGATTGAACGAGTAGCCGGTCGGGATCACGAATGAGACGATCCGCCGCGGCACGCCGAACTGCTCCATGTTCTCCATCGCGAGCGGCAGCGCGGCCTCCGAGGAGGCCGTGGAGAAGGCGATCAGCCACGGCTCCCTGGCCCAGCGCCAGAACGCCTGAATCGGAATCCGGAACACCACCGCCACCGGCACGAAGGCCACCAGCACGAAGACGATGAGGGCGCCGTACAGGGTGAGAACCAGCTTGCCCAGGCTCCACAGCACGTCGACCCCGCTGCGACCGATGGTACCGGCCATCGCCGCGAAGATGCCGATGGGAGCGAACTTCATGACGATGTTGGTGAACTTGAACATCACGTCGTTGAGCGACTCGCAGAACCGGAGCATCGGCTCTTTGTTGCGCGCGCCGACCTGCGCCAGCCCGACGGCGAACAGGATGGTGAAGAACACGACCTGCAGCACTTCGTTCCTCGCCGCCGCCTCGAAAAAGCTTGCCGGCACGGTGTGCTCGAGAATGGTGCCCAGCGTCGTCGGCGTGCTCGCGAATTCCTTGCCGGCCTCCCCGGAAGCGGCCAGGACGACCCCCTCGCCGGGGCGCGTCAGATTGACCGCGGCGAGCCCCACCGCGAGCGCCACCGTGGTGACCACCTCGAAGTAGATGAGGGACTTGAGCGCCAGCCGCCCGACCCGCTTCAGGTCGTCGCCGTGGCCCGCGATCCCGACCACCAGGCTCGCGAAGATCAATGGCACGACGATCGACTTGATCATCCGCAGGAACACCGTCGACAGCGGCTGGAGGAACCCGCCGACGTCGGTCGCCGTCCAGACGTTGTGATCGGCGTAGCCAACCACCGCGCCCAGCACCGTGGCGAAGATGATCCACTGCGTCAGGGTCGTCCGGCGGAGGAAGGCCCACATCGGATTGTCCCTCGGTGGTGGTGGGTCAGCCGACGAGTGCGCCGACCTTCGTGTCGATGCCGGTGAGGAGGGAGCGGTACGAGGAGGCAAACTTTTCGACACCCTCGGTTTCAAGCTCCTGCGTCACCGCGTCGAGACTGATGCCTGCGGCTGCGACGGCCTCGAGGCACTTCGGCGCCGCGGCGATCTCGTCGCGGATTCGGACCGCCGGCCGCCCGTGATCACGGTAGGCCGCGAACGTGTCTGGTGGAAGGGTATTGACGGTCAGCGGGGCAATCAGCGCCTCGACGTAGTAGGTGTCGGGGAGCCGGGGGTCCTTCGTGCTGGTGGATGCCCAGAGCGGCCGCTGCGGGCGGGCGCCACGCGCTGCGAGCGCCTGCCAGCGCGGGCCCTGGAACGTGCGCTCGAAGGCCACGTAGGCCATCGCCGCGTTGGCGATCGCCACCTGGCTCCGGACGCCCGTTTTGCCGAGGCGATCCAGGATCGGGTCTACCTTGGTGTCCACCCGGCTCACGAAGAAGCTCGCGACCGAGGCGATGTGCGAGAGGCACTCGCCGCCCGCCGCCCGGTGCTCGAGTCCCCTCAGATAGGCGTCCATGACCTGCTCGTGCCGCACCGTGCTGAAGAGCAGCGTCACATTCACGTTGATGCCGGCCGCGATGCAGCGCTCGATGGCCCCGAGCCCCGCGATCGTTCCAGGGATCTTGATCATCACGTTCGGCCGCCCCACCGCCGTCCAGAGCCGCCGCGCCTCCACCTCGGTACCGGCAGCGTCGTGCGCGAGCGTGGGGGACACCTCGAGTGAGACCAGGCCGTCCGCGCCGCCCGTCGCATCGTGCACGTCCCGGAACTCGTCGCAGGCGTCCTGCACATCGGCCACGGCGAGCGCCTCGAAAATCTCCGGCGTCGACTTTCCCTCTCCGGCGAGCCGGCGGATGTCGAGGTCGTAGTCCGCGCTCCCCGTGATGGCCTTCTCGAAGATCGTGGGGTTGGAAGTCATGCCGAGGAGTCCGTCCCGCTCGATCAGCGCACGGAGCTCGCCAGAGGCCAGCAGGTCCCGGGTGATGAAGTCGTACCACGGGCTCTGACCCAGCTCCCCCAGCCGGACCAGCGGGTTCTCGCTCCGCATCGGACTCATGAGCTCTTCCTCTTGAGGACACGCCGTACGGTCTCGGCCACGCCCGCCGGCGTGAAACCGAACTCCTCGAACAGCCGCTCGCCCGGGGCCGAGGCGCCGAAGTGGTCGAGACCCACCGATTCGCCCGCGTCCCCCGTCCACCGGCTCCAGCCGAATGACGTCGCCGCCTCGACGCTCACCCGCGCGCGCAGCCCGCTCGGCAGGACCGACTCGCGGTACTGGGCGGACTCCGCCGCGAAAAGTTCCCACGACGCCATCGACACCACGCGGGCCCGCACTCCCTCGGCATCCAGCTCCCGCGCGGCGGCGAGCGCCACGCTCAGCTCGGAGCCGGTGGCGAGTATCACCGCCTCGGCCCCGCCGGGAGGATCATACAGGACATACGCGCCGCGGCGGATCCCGGCGGCCGGCCCCAGTCCGGTCCGGTCGAGCACCGGCACCTTCTGCCGGGTCAGGGCCAGCACCGTCGGGCCGTCACGGCGCTCCAGTGCCACCCGCCAGGCCTCCACGGTCTCGTTGGCATCCCCCGGCCGGAGCACCACGAGGTTCGGAATCGCACGAAGCATCGCCAGCTGTTCGACCGGCTGGTGTGTCGGGCCGTCCTCGCCCAAGCCGATGCTGTCGTGCGACCCGACGTAGATGACCGGGAGCCGCATCAGCGCCGCCAACCGGATGGACGGCTTCATGTAGTCGGTGAAGATCAGGAAGGTGCTGCCGAAGGGTCGCACGCCACCGTGCGCCGCCATCCCATTGAGGACGGCGGCCATGCCGTGCTCGCGGATGCCGAAATGCACGATCTGGCCGGACGTCCCCGGACCGAACTCACCGCCCACACCGTGCGCCACACCAGTGCTTCCCGC
>DASTCF010000099.1:0-23751 GCA_035711365.1 Gemmatimonadales bacterium | reverse complement strand
ATCGCGTTCAACTCCCGGCGAGATCCCGCGCGTGGCGGGACACCCTGGCCGGAATCCGGCGATGTGCGAGATGCCCGGAGCGCCGTCTAGCGCTTCGAGAACTGGAACCGCTTCCGGGCGCCTGGGCGTCCCGGCTTTTTGCGCTCGACCATCCGCGGGTCGCGGGTCAGGAGCCCGGCGGCCCGCAGCTTGGCCCGGTGCTGCTCATCGGCCGACACGAGCGCCCGCGCGATACCGAGGCGCAGGGCACCCGCCTGGCCGGTCTGTCCGCCGCCGTCCACATGGGCCTTCACGTCGAACGCGCCGAGGGTATCGGTCGCGGTGAACGACTGCTGGATGTGCTGAACCAGCGAGGGCCGGGGGAAATAATCGCCGAGGGTCCTGCCGTTCACGTCCCACTTGCCGGTGCCGGGAGTGAGGTATACGCGGGCGACGCTGGTCTTGCGCCGGCCGACCGCCTGCCACCGGTACTCGGGAGATGCCGTCATGCGCTCACCTTCTTGGTGCTGGACTGGACAGGAAAGGGCTTCGGCTGCTGCGCCGCGTGCGGATGATCGGTGCCCGCGTAGACCTTCAGCTTGCCCCGGAGCTTCTGCCGGGCGAGCGACGTCTTGGGCAGCATCCCGAACACGGCCTTTTCGATCACCCGGTCCGGATGCTTCGCGAGCAGGTTCCGGAGCGGCGTGAACGACTCGTGGCCCATATAGCCCGAGTGCGAGAAGTACTTCTTGTTGTCGAGCTTGCGGCCCGTGACCCGCACCTTGTCGGCATTGATCACGATGACGAAGTCGCCACCGTCCATGTGCGGCGTGTAGGTCGGCTTGTGCTTGCCGCGGATCAGTTGGGCCACCGCGGAAGCAAGCCGGCCGAGCGGCACGCCGGCGGCATCCACCAGATGCCAGTCGTGCTGCAGGTCCGCGTGGGTCGAGCTGTAGGTCTTCATGAGCATTCCTGCCAAGGCGCCGAAAGCCGGTAAATCAAGACAGACTTGAAAGATAGCCGAGCCAGCCAGCCGAGGTCAAGGCGGGGTCAATCCTCGAATTCAACCAGCACCTCCCCCTTCTCTACCGCCTTCCCGGGGCCGACCCTGACAGCCTTTACGACCCCCGCGGCCGGGGCCTTGAGCTGGTTTTCCATCTTCATCGCCTCGAGTACCACAACGCCGGCTTCCGCCGCCACCCGCTGGCCCGGCTCCACAAGGACTCGGACCACGAGGCCAGGCATCGGGGCCCGGAGCACACCTCCTCCGATGCGCTTCTGGCCCTCGCCGGTGAGGCTCCGGATGTGCCGGGTGCGCTCGTCCACCACTTCAACTTCCCACCGATCACCGTGATGCCCCAGGTGCCACGCACCCCGGCCCGGTGACTCGACAGAGAAGACGAGCGTCCGCTCCCCCAGGAGCAGCTGCCGGAGGGGTGTGCCGGGCACCTGGATCAGTGCGGCCTGGTGAACCGCCCCGTCGACGGTGACCCGCCCGCCCTCCAGCTCGACTTCCATCTGCCGTCCGTTGACGGCGACGAAGTACTTCACGCGGTGCGCTCCAGGATGACGACCGTTTCCACGTGCGCGGTCTGCGGGAAGAGATCGAAGGCCCGGACCGCGGCGACGCGAAGCGGCGGGGAAGCGGGGACACTTGAGAGCATCCGGGAAAGATCCCGGGCCAGGGTGGCCGGATCGCAACTGATATATGCGATGCGGCGCGGAACGGCGACGCGGATGGCTTCCACCACGCGTGCATCCATCCCCGTCCGGGGTGGATTGGTCACGACCACATCCGGGGGGGTCAGGCGAGGCACCAGTTCCTCTGCGCGCCCGACATGCCGAACTGCTCCAGGGGCGTTGCCGCGGCGCTCCGCCTCCTCCACGGCGAGTCGCGCCGATTCCACGCTCTCGATCCGAGCGCCGCGGCCGGCGAGGAGGGCCGTCGTTTCGCCGACTCCCGCGTAGAGGTCCCACGCACGACAGCCCGAGATGTCGCCGAGCTGCTGTACCGCCCACTGCCGGACCCGATCCCCCATCTCCGGGTTCACCTGCTCGAAGGCGGTCGCGGGATAGGCAGTTGACGCGCCGGCTACGGCGCGCGCGGCCCCGCCTTCCGGTTGCCACCAGAGCACCGCGTGTTGCGCCTCCCGGCCGAGCGCGTCGTGCAGCTCCCGTGCGCGACTCCAGGCTGTCTGTCCCTTGACCTGCACCAGCAGGTGCAGGCCACCCGAACGGTCGACACGCAGGACGAGATGGGTCGCATCGGGCGGAAGCAGGTCCCGGGAGGCCCGGATGGCGTTCCACAGCTTCATCAGGGCCGGCGCCGCGATGTCGCAGTGCCGGAGCGCGAAGATCTCATCGGGCCGGCCCTGGCGGTGGAAGCCGATGAGCCGACCAGTGTCGCGCACGGTGAGGGTGATCTTCGTCCGGTATCCCCACGCGTTGGGCGCCGGCTCGATCTCGGGATCGGGCAGATCCAGCTTCGCCAGGCGCCGGAGCGCGTCCCCGACGAATGAGCGCTTTGCCGTGCGCTGGGCCTCGATCGTCAGGTGCTGCAGCTGGCACCCTCCACACGCATCCCCCAGGTAGTGTGGGCAGCGGGCCTCGACCCGATCGGAAGAGACTTCGGCCAGCGTCCCGGCGCGGGCCCGCGCGAAGGACCGGGACAGCCGGAGGTCCCGGAGCTCAACCAGATCGCCGGGCGCAGTGCGCGGCACGAAAACCGTGCGACCGTCAGGCAGGCGGCCGACTCCGTCGCCGCCCGCCGCCAACCGGAGGATACGGACGGAGCCTGAGGAGGCCGCCGTCAACGCATCCCCTCCATCCGGGCCCGCCGGAGCCATGCGCTCTCGCCATCGGCTCCCAGCGCCACGGCCGGCTTCCGCCGGTGTCGAGCCTCTTCTTCCGCAAGCGCGGCGGCGATGGCGGCGGCCAGGGTCAGGTCCTCCGGCGGTGGAGCGTCTGCGAGGTCAGGCCGCCGGTCGAGAAACTGGATGTCGATCGCGCCCCGCCGGAACTCCGGGTCGGCCACCAAGCGGCGCTGGAATCCCTGGTTGGTCGCGATCCCCACCACGACCAGTTCATCCAGCGCGCGGGCCATCCGGTTGAGCGCCTCCTCACGGTCGGCCCCCCACACGATCAGCTTGGCCACCATCGAGTCGTAATGCAGCGTGACCTCGTTGCCGACCTCGAATCCGCTGTCCCATCGGACACCCGGACCTGCGGGAACCCGGAGATACTCCAAGCGGCCGGTCGACGGCAGGAAGCCGTTCGCTGGGTCCTCACTCGTGATCCGGCACTCGATGGCCCATCCGTTCGGCACCGGTGGCCCGGCCGGCACGCGCATCGGGAATCCCCGCGCGATGCGCAACTGTTCCCGGACCAGATCCACACCGTAGACCAGCTCCGTGACCGGATGTTCCACCTGGATCCGGGTGTTCATTTCGAGAAAGTAGAACGATCCGTCAGCAGCGAGGAGGAACTCGCAGGTCCCCGCACCGCGATAGCCGACCGCCTCCGCTGCTGCGACGGAGGCCGAACCCATGCGGTCCCGCAAGTTGGGGCTCACGGCCGGGGACGGTGCTTCTTCCAGAAGCTTCTGGTGGCGCCGCTGGACCGAGCACTCGCGCTCGCCGAGATGGGCCGCACCGCTCGCATCCGCGAGGATCTGGATCTCCACGTGCCGCGGTCGCTCGATGAACTTCTCGATGTACACACTGGCATCGCCGAAGGCCTTGAGCGCCTCGGAGGCCGCGGTCGCAAGTGCGGCCTCCAGGTCGGCCGCAGCGTGCACGACCCGCATGCCCTTCCCGCCCCCGCCTGCGGCTGCCTTCACCATCACCGGATAGCCCATCGACTCGGCGAGGGCGTGCGCTTCGACGGGATCGGTGATGGGGGCATCCGCCCCCGGCACGACGGGGACGCCGGCAGCCCGCATCCGGCGCCGCGCCTCCGTCTTGTCTCCCATCGCGCGAATCGCTGCGGCCGGCGGGCCGACAAAGACGAGCCCCGCCTCCTCCACCGCCTCCGCGAAGGCCGCCCGCTCGGCCAGGAACCCGTACCCCGGATGCACGGCCTGCGCGTCCGTGCGCCGGGCCGCCTCGAGGAGGCGGTCGATGCGCAGGTAGCTCTCTGAGGGGGCGGCAGGCCCGATTTCCACGGCCAGGTCGGCGGCCCGGACGTGGGGGCTCAGGCGATCGGCCGCGGAGTATACCGCGACGGCCTCGAGTCCTTCCTCGTGGCACGCGCGGATGATGCGCAGCGCGATCTCGCCGCGATTCGCGACAAGCACTCTCGTGACTTTGGTCATGGAATCAGAAGCTGAACGGCGGGAATGTGCGGCGGAGTGGGGTCAGTGGTGGCATGTCACCGATTGCGTATCCCCCAGCAGGGCGAGCGGGCCGTCGCAAAGCTGCGGATTGAATCCGGCGGCCGCGCGATACACCTCGTGGACTTCGCTGGTCCACGGCGACGCGCCCTGCCGCTCGGCGCGGAGCAGCCCGGTCACTGTGACGACGCGATCGCCCGCTGAAGTACCTGGGCCGCTCACGAGGACGAAGCGCATCGGCCGCAGGTCCGGCAGCGCGAGCAGCGCGCGATCCGCGTGTGGCGTCAGGCAGACCGGCCGCCTCGCGGCGACGGCCACCAGCGCCTGCTGCACGGGCCACTCCGCATCGGTCCCGAGCGCGGTCGCCATCTGGCGGCGGTAGCGGGCGTCGGTGGCATACAGGGAGGGAATCAGGAGCGGCCCGCCGCTCCGGCCCCCGGCGACCGCCCAGACGGCCACCGCTTCGATATCGCTGCCGGTCGCGACGACGCCTTCCGGCGGGCAACTGCTCAGCAGATTGGCACCGAGCTCGAGGATGAACTCCGGCAGCGGAGGCAGATCCCGCGGCACCGGGCGGGTCGCCAGGGCGGCCCATCCGCCCTCCTCGATCGCCACGAGGCCGCGTTCGAGGTCGAGCATGTGCCGCAGCACCAGGCCGGAGTCCGCCCTCAGCCGGACCGCTTGATCGACGGCGGCGGCGGCAAATTCGAGATAAAGCGGACCGGGGGACTCCTCTGAGTGGCCGGCCGCATGCCAGTCGCGGATGTCGAGCAGGTAGAAGCGCCCGAGCTGGACCCAGGCGGCGGCATCATCGGTCGCGGTCGCGAGGTAGCGGCCGAGCATCTCGGTCGCCACGCCCCGTTGGCCGTTGCGCGCCAGCTCCGCGGCCCGGGGGGCGACGGTCGGATTGAGCGCACCCTGTCCCGACAGCGGTGCCGCCCCAGTCAGCAGCACCAGCGCCGCCGGGGTAATGCCGCTCCACCAACTGTGCTCGCACGATCGGACCATGGGTGCTACCAGAGCCTCGGGGCCATCGGGGGTAGGCCCCTAAGATGAATGACTCGCCGCCGCTGCGCCAGAGTCCCGCGTCCCCGCCTACAACGGGATACACCCATGCTTCCGGGCCGGGGTCCGCTCCCGCTTGGTGCGGAGCGTCCGGAGGCCGTCGATCAGCCGGGGCCGGGTGTCGCGGGGGTCGATGATGTCATCGACATACCCGTGCGACGCAGCGCCGTAGGGGTTCGCGAATTTCGCGGTGTATTCCTCGATGAGCCGGGCGGTTTCCGCCGCGGGGTCGGCCGCCCGGGCGATTTGGTCCTTGAACAGGATCTCCACCGCCCCTTTCGGGCCCATCACCGCGATCTCGGCGGTCGGCCAGGCAAGGTTCAGGTCGCCCCGGATATGCTTCGAGCTCATGACGTCGTACGCCCCGCCGTACGCCTTCCGGGTGATCACCGTCAGCTTCGGCACCGTAGCCTCGCAGTAGGCGTAGAGCAATTTCGCGCCGTGCTTGATGATGCCACCGTGCTCCTGGGCCAGGCCCGGCAGAAAGCCCGGGACGTCTTCGAAGGTGACGAGTGGGACGTTGAAGGCATCACAGAACCGGATGAAGCGGGCCCCCTTGACCGAGGCATTGATGTCCAGGACGCCCGCGAGCACCGCTGGCTGGTTCGCGACGATCCCGACCGGCTGCCCGCCGAGGCGCGCGAAGCCCACCAGCAGATTGCCCGCGAAGTCTGCATGCACTTCGTGGAAGCGGCCCTCGTCCACCACCCGGCGGATCACGTCGTGCATGTCGTACGGCTGGTTCGGGCTCCCGGGGATGAGGTCGAGGAGGGCTTCCTCCCGCCGGTCGTCCGGATCGTCCGTGTGATGTACAGGAGGGCCATCGAGGTTGTTCGACGGCAGGAAACTGACGAGCTCACGGATGGCCGCGAGGCACTCGGGCTCGGAATCGTGGATGAAGTGCGCCACGCCGGAGGTACCGGCGTGGACATCCGCGCCGCCGAGCTGGTCGAATGACACGTCCTCGTGCGTCACCGTCTTCACCACGTTCGGGCCGGTGACGAACATGTAGCTCACCCCGCGCACCATATGGACGAAGTCCGTGATGGCGGGGCTGTAAACGGCGCCGCCCGCGCACGGACCGAGGATGGCCGAGATCTGTGGCACCACGCCCGAGGCAAGCGTGTTCCGGAGGAAGATGTCGGCGTAGCCGCCGAGGGAGACCACGCCCTCCTGGATCCGTGCTCCGCCGGAGTCGTTGAGGCCGATCACCGGCGCCCCGTTCCGCACCGCGAGATCCATCACCTTGCAGATCTTGGCGGCGTGGGTTTCGGAGAGCGATCCGCCGAAGACCGTGAAGTCCTGCGAGAAGACGTACACCAGCCGGCCGTCGATCCTGCCGTGCCCGGTCACCACCCCGTCGCCGAGGTACTTCTCTTCCGCGAGGCCGAAATCGGTGGCGCGGTGGGTGACGAACCGGTCGAGCTCGACGAAGCTCCCCTCGTCGAGCAGGAGATCGAGCCGTTCGCGCGCGGTGAGCTTGCCCTTCCGGTGCTGCTGCGCAATGCGGGCGGCGCCGCCCCCCTGTTCCGCCTCGGCCTGGCGGCGGTGGAGTTCGTCGAGCCGTTCTCGGGGACTGGACATGGGGGAGGAATGTAGTGGTGGCGGGGACGCGGGGAAGCGGGGAAGCGGTTGAGGCGGTCAGGCGGTCAGGCGGTCAGTGGGGCAAGAAATGCGGGGCCCTGATGATTCAAGGCCCCGCAGCTCTCGATACCGTCCGCCTGTCCGCCTGTCCGCCCGATTACTCCTCCGCGGGCGACTCGTCGATGACCGGGCGGGTCGGAGGGATGATCGGCTCATCGGGGTAGCCCACCACAGCGACGACGATGCGGTGATGGATGGGATCCACCTCGATCACCTTGGCGTCGACCACCTGGCCCTCCTTCACCGCATCGGCCGGGTTGTCGATGTTGGCGACGCCCAGCTGCGACATCGGGGCGAAGGCTTCCAGGTCGTTGCCGAGGTCCACGACGACGCCCTTGTCCATCAGGCGCACCGCACGGCCGCGCAACTCGTGGCCCACCGGAAGCGTCTCGCCGATCTTGAGCCACGGATCCTCCTCGGCCTGCTTCAAGCCGAGCGAGATCCGCTTGTTCTCGCCGTCGATGTTCAGGATGACGACGTTCACCGCGTCGCCCTTTTTGACGACCTCAGACGGGTGTTGCACCCGCTTGGTCCAGGACATGTCGGAAATGTGGATCAGACCGTCGATGCCGGGCTCGATCTCGACGAAGGCGCCGAAGCTGGTGAGGTTCCGGACCTTTCCCTGGAGGCGCGTGCCCACGGGGAACTTGAGCGGCAGAATCATCCACGGGTCCTGCTCCGTCTGCTTCATACCGAGGCTGATCTTCTCCTCGGATTCGTCGACCTTGAGCACCACGGCGTCGATCGTCTCGCCGATGCTCACGATCTTCGAGGGATGGCGGACGTTGCGGGTCCAGCTCATTTCGGAAATGTGCACCAGGCCCTCGATGCCGGGTTCGAGCTCTACGAACGCGCCATAGTTCGTGATGGAGACCACCTTCCCCTGCACCCGGGTGCCGATCGGGTACCGGGCCGCGACATCCTTCCAGGGGTAATCCTGGAGCTGTTTCATACCGAGGCTGATGCGCTCACGCTGCCAGTCGATGTCGAGAATCTTGACCTCGATCTCCTTGCCGATCGCGACCATCTCGGTCGGATGGGAGACGCGGCCGTAGGACATGTCGGTAATGTGGAGCAGGCCGTCCACGCCGCCGAGATCGATGAAGGCACCGAAGTCCGTGATGTTCTTCACCACGCCCTTCCGGACCTGGCCGACTGCCAGCTCCTTCATCAGGTGCTCGCGCTTGTGGGCGCGCTCGTTCTCAAGAATGACGCGGCGGCTGACGACGATGTTCCGCCGGCGCTTGTTGAGCTTGATGATCTTGAATTCGTAGGTCTGGCCAAGCAGCTCGTCGATGTTGGGGACGCGCCGGAGCGCGATCTGGCTGCCAGGAAGGAACGCATCCACCCCCATCAGGTTCACGACGACGCCGCCCTTGATCTTCTTGACCAGGGTGCCCTCGACCGGCTGGTCGGCCTCGTGAGCCAGGCGGATCTTCTCCCAGACCCGCATGAAGTCGGCCTTCTTCTTCGACAGCACGACGGCGCCCTCGTGGTCCTCGAGATGCTCGAGGAACACCTCGACCTCATCGCCCTCCTGCGGGCGGTCCTTGAATTCGTCCAGCGGGACGGAGCCCTCGGACTTGAACCCGACGTCGAGAATGACGGCATTGTCGGTGATGCGAAGGACCTTCGACTTGACGATCTCGCCCTCGGCGATCGCCGCCATCGTGCCCTCGTACATCGAGAGCATCTGCTCGTAATCGGCGTCGCTGTATTCTTCGTCGTACAGGTCGGGGCGGACGCGGAGACCAGTGGCGGAGGTGAGGGTGTCGGGGCGGATGGTGTCTTGTTCGGCCATCGAGAAATCCCTTTGAAATCTGCCGCGCCGGCAGGGCCGCGGGTTGAGGTGACGAAGCCGGGCGGAAGTGCCCGGCGTCCGGAAGCCGATGAAGCTAACCGCTTGCCCTGCCGAAAGCTAGGGGGTGAGCCCCTGGAACGCCGATCGCGCCGAATCGACGATCCGCTCGACCTGTTCCCCGAAGCTCAGGGCGGAGCCGTCGATTTCGATCGCGCCCGGCGCCTTCCGGAGGGGGGCGACGGCGCGTGAGCTGTCGGCCCGATCGCGCTCAGCCAGGCGTTCGGCCTCGACCCGGACCAGCTCGGGATCCGCGGCCTCGCCCCGCTGCAATAGGCGACGTTCCGCACGCACCTGGGGTGTCGCCACCAGGAACACCTTCACCTGGGCCTCCGGAAACACAATCGTCCCGATGTCCCGCCCATCCACCACCACCGGATACCCCTCGGCCGCCAGGGCACGCATTGCGGCATCCACCCACTTCCGCACGCCGGGGATAGCGGAGACCGCGGACACCGCCGCCGTCACAGCGGGGCCCCGGATCTGCCCCTCGGCCGGGGCGCCATCGAGGACTGGGGCCACCGTATCTCCCTCGACACGAAGCGCGAGACCCCGCTGCTCGGCGACCCGCAGCAGCTCGGCCGGGTCGAGGGCGTTCGGATCCATCCCGGCGTCCAACGCAACGCGCGTGACCGCCCGGTAGAGCGCCCCGGAGTCGAGATGGTAGAAGCCGATGGCCTGAGCCACGGCGTGGGCGGTGCTTGACTTGCCCGAGGCCGCCGGGCCATCGATCGCCACCACTCGCATCATGGGGTGCTCCCTTTCGCGGCGCCGGTCCTCCGCTTCCGCTGTCGGATCCCGCGCAGTGTTTCCGCGAACCGCGGGAAACTCACCTCGGCGCAGGAGAGGTCGTCCACCCGCACCCGGGCGCCCGGCAGGGTGCCGAGCACCGCGAAGGCCATGGCGATCCGGTGATCTCCGTCGGTCCTGACCAGCCCCGCCGGCGGGCGGTCGCTTCCGGCCACCCGCAGCACATTGCCGGCGGCCGCTGCCTGGGCGCCGACGGCGCGCAGGTTCGCGGCGATCAACTCGAGCCGGTTGCTCTCCTTGACACGGAGCTCGCCGACCTCGTGAAAAGTTGTCACGCCGACTGCGCGGCTCGCCAGCACCGCGAGGAGCGGAACTTCATCGATGAGGCCGGGAATCTCCTCGGCGCTCACCGTCGTGGCGCGCAACGCGGCCGGGGCCACGAGAAGATCGCCCACCGGCTCGCCGCCCGCCTCGTGCCCTGCCCCAACTTCGACCCGGGCGCCCATTCGCGCGAGGACGCGGAGGAATCCGGTCCGCGTCGGATTGACGCCCACCCCGAGAATCCTCAGCGTCCCACCCTCGGCCAGCGAGGCCGCGCCCACCAGGAAGGCGGCCGAGGACGGGTCTCCCGGGATCTGAAGATCGAACGGCTCAACGCGTCCGCCGGGAGCGAAGGCGATCCACCCATCCCTCTCCTCGACGGGATAGCCGAACGCACGCAGCATGCGCTCGGTGTGATCCCGTGAGCGGCCCGCTGGCTCGCGGAGCATCACCGGGACGCGTCCCGCGACTCCCGCGAGCAGGAGCGCGCTCTTGATCTGGGCGCTCGATACAGGCATCTCGTACCGCAATCCGATGAGCGGCCCGCCTCGTACCCTGAGCGGGAGGCCGTCTTTCGCGCGCTCTTCGAATCGTGCACCCATGAGACCGAGCGGCACCGTGACGCGGCGCATCGGGCGGCGGCGGAGTGATCGGTCGCCGGTCAGCGTCGCGGCGAACGGATGCGCCGCAAGCAGCCCGAGCAGCAACCGGGCCGTGGTGCCCGAGTTGCCGCAATCCAGTATCGCGCCCGGCCTCCGAAACCGCTGGCGTCCCGTGACGGTGATCACGCGGTCCGCAACGAGCGGTGAAATCCCGGCACCGAGCTGTCTCAGGACGCGGGCGCAGGAGCGGGCATCGAGCGACGTGAGCGCTCCGCCGAGGTGACTCGTGCCACCGGCGAGAGCCGCGAAAAGCAGCGCGCGGTGCGTGATGCTCTTGTCGCCGGGCACCCGGACGCTGCCTCCGACGATCATTTCGAGTCGTGGCCTGGCGGGCCGACGGGGAGATCAAGCAGCGCCTGGAGCCCCACCCGGTCTCCGCCGACAAGGAGCCGCTCCAGCTCCGCGAGATTCGCCCCCACGCCTTGGAGTGCGCGGAGCACCTCGGCGCGATTCGCAAGCAGAAGCTCGGCCTGCAGCGCCGCGTCCTCCATCAGGCGCGCGGCGGGCGCCCTTGGATCCGCGGACTCGCCCCGACCCGATTCAGCCCTGGCGATTGCCGTGGCGACGAGGGCCGGAAGCTGCACCCTCCACGCGGAGCGGCGGTCGATCGATTCGGCGGGCATGATCACCGGATGCGCCTCCATCACGTCGGACCAGAAGCGGGCGAACCCGCGCGCGGCGGAGTCGTCGGGAGATGACGGGCAGACGTACACCGTCGTCCCGCGGAACAAGGCGGTTCCCGCTCCGTGAAATCCGGCTTCGTGAGTAGTGACGACCGGGCAGGACCCGGCGTGCCGGTCCGCCAATCCTGATTCGCGAACCGATCGCTGCACCGGCAGGCGGAGCGGAGCGAGATCCGTGACGATCGCATGCGGTTCAAGATGGGGGGCGAGCTCCCCCAGCGCGCGGGTGATGGCGGCGGGGCTCCCCGTCACGACGACCATCGATGCGCCGCGGCAGGCCCGTGGCACGCTGTCGGCCCGATCGCTGATAGCTTCCGAACGCAAGGCCTGCGAGACGTCTGCAGTGTTCGCGGAATACCCGATGACCCGGCCGACGCCGGCCTGCCGGGCCCGCCACGCCACGGACCCGCCGAGGGCCCCAAGTCCAAGGACCGCAAGGGCATCAGGCCACATCAGGTAACGGAAAGCTGGTGGCGGGTCGTAAGTATCCGGGAGGCATGGGGTTTGCTTTTCGAGGCAGGGCGAATGGTACCGCGCGGCCGTAGGATGCACAACGCCGGACCCTGGGAGGCCGAGTGGCCACCATCCTGGTCGTGGAAGACAGCGCGGACAACATGAAGCTCTTCACCACCCTGCTGCGCCTGCGCGGCCACCGGGTGGTCGGGCTGTCCGGGGGTGAAGGGCTGCTGGAAACGATGCGGGCGTCGGGGCCGGACCTGGTCCTGATGGACATCCAGCTCCCGGGGCGCGACGGCTTCGCGCTGCTCGACGAGATCCGGCACGCGCAAGGGAAGTCGGTACTCGTCGTGGCGCTCACGGCGCACGCGATGGCCGGAGACCGGGAGCGTGCGATCGGCGCGGGCTTCGACGGCTATATTGCGAAACCGATCGATATTCGGCACTTCCCGGAACAGGTCGAGACGGCCCTTGCGGGGAGAATGATCCCGGAGTGACGCACGCGACGAGGAGCTGAAGTGACGCAACCCCCTGGCGGGGCCGCCCCGCCACCGCAGAGCACCAAGCAGGCGCTCTATCAGGCACTTGAGGGTGCAGTCAAGTCCGAGCACGAGAAGCGTGCCCAGGACGCGGCCGCCCGCAAGCGTACCCGGCGGGCTGTGTCGCCCCTGATCGTGTTTTCGCTCCTGATGCTCTTCGGCGTCGGTGGATATCTCGCCGTGACGCAACCCGCGTGGCTCTTCCCGCAGCCCGCGCACGCCGAGAGTCGGGAGCTCCGGGACGCGAGCCTTCGCATGGTGATGTACATGGAGTGGCGTCGGATTGATCAGTTCCGCGCCTCGGCCGGCCGGCTGCCGGTCTCGCTGTCCGAGGTGGGGGTGGAGCCGGAGGGGGTCTCGTACCGCCGGCTCGGCGCTTCCACGTGGATGATGGAAGGCGTCAACGGCAACCTGCGCGTCACGCTCCGGTCCACCGACACGGCCCAGGTCTTCCTCGGCAATGCGTTCGAAATCCTGTCACGCCGGGGGCAGCAATGAGACTCAATCGCCGCGGCTTCAGCATGATCGAGCTGCTGGTCGCGTTCATCGTGTTCTCGATTCTGGCGTCGCTCGCCATCCTGCGATACATCGACCTGAAGCGGACGGCCACATCGGCGCGAGTGGCCAGCGACTTCAATACGGTGAAGGTCGCGACGTACACCTACTGGGCGGATAATGCGACGTGGCCGAATGAGGTGGGACCGGGCGTGCCGCCGCCGGAGCTGGTGGGCGTCCTGCCGACGAACTTCACGTTCGTGAAGCCGACTTACACCCTCGATTATGAGTACTTCCCCGTGCCGGGCAGCGGGCCGAACACCTTCATCGTCGGGGTGACTGTCACGTCGACGGACCCGAAGTTCATGACGAAGCTGGAGCAGATCCTGGGGAGAACCACACCCTTCATGGCGATAGGCGGGTCACTGACCTATATCATCGTCGGTGCCGACGGCGCGATTTGACCTAGCGCGCCCTCACTTCAGCCGCTTCGCCTGCGCGAGGACTTCGGGGTCGGCCTTGGGAAAGGCCGGCCCCATTTTTTCGAGAGCGTCGACCACCACCCGGGCCACCAGGTAATCGCGGACGTCCTTGTCGTCCGAGGGTACCACGAACCATGGGGCCTGCGGTGTGCTGCACTCGGCCAGCACCCTGCGATAGGCCTCGGTGTAATCGTCCCAGAGGGAGCGGTCGTCCAGGTCGGTGGATACGAACTTCCAGTTCTTCTCCGGATCCTCCAGGCGGGAGCGGAGTCGCTTCAGCTGTTCCGCCCTGGAGATATGAAGCAGGAACTTGAGGACCGTCGTCCCCGTCTCCGACAGCAGGCGCTCGAACTGATTGATCTGCCGGTAGCGGGCTTCCCACACCTTCTTCGGCACCAGGCGGTGCACCCGCGCGACCAGGACGTCTTCGTAGTGCGACCGGTTGAAGAGGCCTATGGTGCCGTAGGCGGGCACCCGAAGGTGGACTCGCCACAGAAAGTCGTGGGCCAGTTCCTCCTCCGATGGACGCTTGAAATTCGAGACGACGCAGCCTTGCGGGGCGAGCGGCCCGAACACCTTTCGGATCACGCCGTCCTTGCCTGCGGTGTCCCTTCCCTGAAACACGAGCAGGAGCGCCCGCCGGCCCTCGGCATACAGGGCGCGCTGGTGCCGGTCCAATTGCTCGAGCAGGGGCGGCATCCGGGGGTCGAGATCCGACTTGCGATGCGGCACGCCGTCCGGCGGGGCCGCTGAGGCATCGTCGAGCGAAGGCACGGCATCGGTGGTGACCGGATTGAGCAGCATCAGGGGGGCCTCGCGCGCCCGGCGCGTGATTTCAGTGCCCGGGGTGGGGATCGAACCCACACGGGGATTGCTCCCCTTGGGATCTTAGGTCAAGAGTCGGCCCGGGCTCCCAACCTCCCCCACTCTGCACGTCACCGCAAGAACCCGCGGCGTTCCGCTCGATTCCGCAGCACCCCAGTCCCAACCGGGGGCTCCTCACCGGACTCTGATTCCCATGGGAATCCAGGCGATCAGGACGGGCTACTTTCGGATGCGCGGCATGCCTCGCAGAGTGCGTGGAGATCGCGGAATTCGGCCCTCCGATGCGCACATGCAACTCCTGGAGAGTCTGACAGGGGCGTCGACGTCGCGCGACTGCAATCGGGTTACAGGCGCGGAGACCGGGAGGCGTTGCTTGGCAGCGCTGCACGATCGAGTCATCGGCTAGTCGATGAGCCCGCGACGCTGCGCGTGGGTCACCGCCTCCAGGCGGCTATGGGTGCGGAGTTTCCGGTTGATGCGGTGGAGGTGATTTCGGAGCGTCTGGGCGGAAATTTCCAGCTTGCGGGCGACCGTCCCGGAATTGCCGCCCGCAGCGAAGAGCTTCAGGATCTGGCGTTCTTGAGCGGAGAGCGGCTCGACCGGTGCGTGGTGCGGCGCGTCGTCCGACAGCGCCACGAGTTGCCGGGCGGCGTCCAGCACCCGCCGGGTCAGCTGTGCGTTGAGCTGATTCTGGGCAATGTCACGGGCCAGTCGCGCGAACAGGCGACGACCGGTCCGCCGGTTGTCGAAGATGATCGTCGACACGTTCACCCAGATTCGGCTCCCTGATCGCGTACGCACGTCCAGATCGAAATTCGGAATCCCGCCTGAGGATTCGTCCCAACGACGAGCCGCCACCTCGGAGCCGCCCTTGAGCGGCTCGGTCTCCAGCGCGTCGAACGCGTCCAGCACTTCCTCGATGTGCCGGCCGAGCACCTCGCTCGCTGGGTAGCCGAAGAGCCTCTCAGCGGCGCCGTTCCAAGAGCAGATTTGTCCGTCCTCGGTGACCACGAACGCCGCGTCGGCGGTGTGCTGGAGCAGATCGAACAGTTCCGCTTCGAGCATAACGCTCCTCGCTGACCTCCCATCCGGATTCTAGCGCCCCACCCTCCCGAGGTCCACCGGTCATCGGGACACGAGTGCCTGCCGACGGTACGAACGGTCCATTGTCGCGCTCTGGTTCGCGTGGCATTCCTTCCGTGCGTTGGAACCTGACATTTCTCATGGAAGGTGCGACTTCATGTGTCTACGTCGCCTCAAGCCGGCCCGCCGGCGGACGCTCACGGCCCTGATGGGTATCGTCAGTATGGCCATCGCCGTTCCAGCGAGTGCCCAGCAGCAGGTTGATCCCACTTGGCTGCGCTACGATCCGGGCGCCAGGACCGCTCGTTTCGAACTGATCGCAGGACTCACCGGGCTGAATGGCGCCTTGAACTTCAACGGGTTCCGCGACGGGGGGCTCACGGTGGTGGTGCCGCTCGGGTGGAGGACGGAAATCGCGTTCCGCAATCATGACGGGATGCTGCCGCACAGCGCGGAGGTAATTGCGCCCCGGACGCCTCTGCCGGTGCAGCCGGTCGATCCCGCTATCCCGCGGGCCTTCACCGTCAACCTTGCGGCAGGACTTCCTCCCGAAGGGACGGACGGCATGCGTTTCATCGCGCAGCCCGCGGGGGAATACCTGATCATCTGTGGTGTGCCCGGTCACGGAGTCGCCGGGATGTGGATCCGGCTCCGCGTGAGCGCGACGGCCCGGACGCCGGAGCTGCTCACCGAAGCTCCGAGCCCAGGCGGAGTTATGGGCCGCTAGGAGGACGCGCGTCTCTTGCGCGAGGACAGATGCTTCATTGCCGCCCCGCTGGCCGCGCCGTACACATGCTCTCGCTGGCACGCGTCGTACCCAAGCGGATGGAAGAGAAAACGAGGACATCCATGGCAAGGCAGAGCGGAACGACGACCTGGTGCAGTCTGACGACCGGACTAGTGGCGGTCCTCGTCGCTTGCGCCGACCCCACCAGCGAAGGCGATCGAGGCCTCCGGCCGCTCGACCCGATCCTGGTCGCGGAAGGGAAGGAGATATTCCGCCATGAGACGTATGGCAACGAGGTGTACTGGACCGACACTGCCCGTATGCATGAGGTGGTCGCGAGCACGGTGAGCCCGGCGCTTGCCCTCGCAGTCGGCCTGCAGGTTGATGTCGACGCCCTCCCCGGGGCGGTGCAGGACGCCATCGCGGCGGGGCAGGTCGACCTCAACGATCCCGCCACTACAGTGACGCTGCTCAAGTTGAACGCGGTCCTTGGCCTGCACGGAACCGTGGAGACGGTCGGTGGGCGGGATACCCTGGTCGCCGTCGGAATTACCTGCGCCCTGTGCCACTCCAGGGTGGACAATTCCTTCGCGCCCGGCATCGGCACACGGCAGGATGGCTGGGCCGCGACCGATCTGAACGTCGGCGCGATAGTGGCGCTTTCTCCCGCCATTCCCGATCCGCTCAAGGCCATCCTGCGATCATGGGGCCCCGGAAAGTACGACCCTCGCATCAACCAGGACGGACTCAACACGCCGATCGTGATTCCCCCTGCGTACGGATTGCACGGAGTCGCAAAGGAGACCTATACGGGCGACGGGCCCGTGTCTTACTGGAATGCTTATGTCGCGGTGACCCAGATGCATGGCCGTGGCAACTTCCGAGATCCACGGCTTGGGATCGACGTCACGGCCGATCCGGACCTCGTCACCTCCAAGCTGCCGGCGCTCGCGGAATACCAGTTCAGTCTCAGGCCCCCACCGGCACCACAGGTCGCGGATCCGGCAACAGTGGCGAGGGGGAAATCCGTGTTTGATGGCCAGGGGCGCTGCGCGACCTGCCACCTGGCCAGCCAGCAGTTCACCGACATCGGCCTCGGTCGCCTGCACGCAGCGAGCGAGACCGACATGGATGCAGCGTACGCCGCGCGCACGGCCACGAAGATGTATCGGACGACCCCCCTCCGGGCCCTGTGGCAGCATGCGCCGTATTTCCACGACGGCACTGCCGCAACGCTCGATGCCGTCGTTGCCCACTACGATCGCGCTCTTGTTCTGGGCCTCTCCCTTGAGCAGCAGGCGGATCTCGTGGCCTACCTCGGAACTCTCTAGGAAGGGGATCGGTGCGTAACCGTCCTCCGGCGGCACAAGGCAACCGGAGACACTCGAAACGACACAAGGAGATCCTGATCATGAAACGATCCACTTCGGGCGCCCTGGCTGGCGCAACTGTCCTCGGACTGCTGCTCGCGTCGGCCGGCACTGCAACAGCCCAGCGTCAAGCGTCAACGATGAGAATGCACCCCGATACATCGGCGACCACGCCGCACGCGCCGCCTGGCGGTGCATATCAGAAGGTCAGCGCGCTAGTGCCACTGCCTGACTTCATTCCCGGCCTGGGCACGCTGTATGTCGATCCGGCCACTCTGCCGGCAGGACCGTTTCTGGGCTACGACCGTCAACGGAACCTGGTGAACTCGATCTACATGATTCCGCTCAAGGACCTGAACGCGCAGAAGGCGTTCAGCGGCCTGAAGGTGGCCCAGGAGCGAGTCGATCACGTGGATATTGTCTTCAACGCAGGCCATCCGGGCGTGGCGGAGCCGCATTATCACGTGACCCTGTGGTACGTGCCCCCGGAGCGCGTCGCCGAGTTGACGAAGTGACCATGCGGTCCCGTCGCGAGTTCCTGAAGGCCGGCGGCCTGGCGCTCGTCGGGTTCGGGCTGGTTCCGACCCGGCGGGCGGCCGGCGCCGCGCGCCTCTGGGCAGGACTCGATTGGGCGGCTGTTCCCGAACTGATCGAGATGCGCAGCGACAGGCTCGGCTCCCGGGTATGGTTCGATCCGATCGGGGTCTACGTGGAGCCGGGCACAACGGTGCGCTGGATCGTCCGCGAGAACGTGCATACTACGACTGCCTACCACCCACGCAACGACCGTCACTCGCTTCGCATCCCCGAAAGCGCGCAGGCTTGGGACTCGGGGTTCTTAGTGAAGCCGGGCGATCACTTCGACGTCACGCTCTCCGCCCCCGGGGTCTATGACTATTACTGCATCCCCCACGAAGCCGCGGGGATGGTGGGCCGCATCGTGGTGGGCAGGCCGATCGGACCGGGCTCCGAGCCGTTCGACGCCTGGGTCGGCAGGCCGGGAACCGAGGGCTGGCGTGACGTCCCTGAAGCGGCCCGGCACGCTTTCCCGAGCGTCGCGCGCATCCTCGCCGAGCGCCGGGTGCATCCCTGAGGTTTGGGAGGACCACAATGGAACGGACCAGCCACAGCAAGATGGCGCGTGATGGAATCCAGGCGTTGAGCGGGCTTGATACCTGCACGCGGAGTTCAGGAGTCACGCCCGACCTCCTCCATCTGGTCCGTGTCAGCGCCCTCGCGACTCAACGGCTACGCCTGCTGCCTCGACGTACAGACCCAGAACGGCCGCGCACCCGGCGAGACCGAGCAGCGACGCTACGCCCGCTCCCCGTCGCGCGAGACCCCGTGCTACACGGATCGCTATGGGGCCGCGCTGGCCAGACCGAGGCAGTGACGGTCCTCGGTGGTCAGGCGGTCCCTGACGTAGTGTACGCGGATGGCCGGCGGCGCTTCTCTGATAAGGAACTGGTGGACCTGACCCTGGGGCTCATCGGCATCGATTAGTCGAACCGACAGTGAAACGGAGCATCGCATGATCAAGCTCAAACGTGTCTATGACCCGCCCACCGACGGTGATGGCGCGCGCTTCCTGGTCGAGCGGCTCTGGCCAAGGGGCGTCAGGAAGGCACGCGTAAGGCTCGATGGGTGGCTCAAGGATGTCGCGCCGAGTGCGGATCTGCGGAAGTGGTTCGGCCACGACCCGAAAAAGTGGCCGGAGTTCCGCCGGCGCTACCTCGCCGAGCTGCGCGCGCATCCCGCCGCCTGGCGGCCGCTCCTCGCCGCGGCCCGGCGCGGGCGGATTACATTCGTCTACGCCGCGCATGACGTCGGGCACAGCGGCGCGGTCGCACTGAAGGCGTTCCTTGATCGGCGGCTGTGAGCGCCATCGCCGGTCGATGCGCGGCTGACTCCAAGGAGGGCTGATGTCATCCATCGATCGTGCGTCGTCCCATGGCGTCCTGCGCTTCCGCCTCAGCGAGGAGCGGGAGCGCGTCAGCGGTCCTGGGGCGATCGAAGGCCGCGATCGAAATGCCCGCACGCTGCTGAAGGAGGGGCCCCTCCGGGTGACGCTCGTGATGCTGCGGGCAGGGGGGAAGATCGCCGCGCATCGCGCCGGCGGACCGATCACCGTGCAACTCCTTGACGGCGACCTCACCTTCCGCGCGGCGGGGCAGGAGCACCGACTCGTACCCGGCGACCTGCTCATGGCGGTGGCCGGCCTGGAGCACGACGTGGCCTCCGAAGCTGGCGGGACGTTTCTGCTGACATTGGCGCAGCCAGAGGTGTAAGCCCCAGTCGACTGCGGGCAAGTACCCGGGGTGGGGATCGAACCCACACGGGGATTGCTCCCCTTGGGATTTTAAGTCCCATGCGTCTGCCAGTTTCGCCACCCGGGCGGGCTGCGATGGACTATACCACTCCACGGTGAGGCCGGCCACCAATCCCGCTCAGGGTACCGGCTCCGTCTTGAGCCCGCCGGCCGCTCGCGTCTCCCACAGAACCGGTGCCCTACCGAAGGCTGCTCGAAAATCACGGACCAGGCCGGACTTGAGTCGTGCCATCAGATCAGGCGGAGCGAGGACCAGGACCGCGCCCCCCCACCCTGCTCCGGTCAATCTCGCCCCCCACGCTTCATAGGCGAGTGCGGAGTCGACGAGCAGATCCGCCTCGACACACGAGGACTCGAAATCCTCCCTGATCGACGCGTGGCCGTCGAACAGCAGCGCACCGAGGCGCAGATAATCTCCGGCCGCCAGCGCGGCGGCCGCTTCGCGCGTGCGAGCGGTTTCCGTCACGACATGCCGCACCCGACGGAAGTGCGCCGAAGGCAGCGACCGGGCCAGGGTCGTCAGTGCGTGGCCCGGCACCTGGGCGAGCGCCTCCGCGGCGATGCCGGCCTCGCGAACGGCGTCGAGCGCCTCCTCGCACTCCTCACGCCGGAGGTTGTAGTCGACCGCGCCCAGGTGGCGGGTGACGCCCGTTTCCACCATCAGCACGCGCAGGGGAAACGGAACCTGCACCATGGTCCCCGAACCGGTCTCGTACAGCAGCGCCTGACCGCTGCGCCCCTCGGTAGCGATCGCCTGGTCCATTCGTCCACACCGCACGCCGACGACTTCCGACTCGGCACGATACGCGACTTCGGCGACTGCATCCCGGGAAAGCTGCCGCCCGCCGAGGCGGGAGAGCGCGCGGGCTGCGGCCACGGTGAGCGCCGCCGATGACGAGAGCCCGGTCCCCGCAGGCACGGAGCTCGCCACGGCGATCGAAGCGCCGGCCGGCGCCGCGCGCAATTCCCGGAGGACACGGACCACGCCGCTCAGATAGTCGGTCCACACACCGACGGGGGCGTCTTCCGGCACGAACCTGGTGGGCGCGCCGTTCCGGCTGGACACCGCCTCCCAGTGCGGGGCCGCGGCGGCGAAGACGACGGTCTTGCGCGGCAGGGCGAAGGGGAGAACGGGTCCACCGTTGTAGTCGGTGTGTTCGCCGATCAGGTTCACCCGCCCCGGCGCCGACGCGCCTACCGCGGCACGACTGGCATACGTGGCCGTGAAGAGCGAACTTGCGAGCCGCGTCGGGGGCGGATTTGGCATTTGGACAGAGTATCGCCGGAGGGTGCGTGAGGCAACGGTACAGCTTGCTCGGAATGTTGATGATCGGCGCCTTCGTGGCTCCCGCCGCCGCGCAACTTCCGGAGATCGGGCTGCCGGGCGGGACAGTGCGCATCGAGATCGGAGGTGAGTTTGCAAGCATCGATCGCCAGCTGAATGACGGCAGCAGCGAGCCGTGGCGTACCGAATTCGCCGTGTCCAGCATCGGTGGCACCTACTTCCCCGACCTGCTCCCGTCCGAAGCGACGATCGCCGGCCTGGCCGGTATCTCGAACTATTCGTACAACATCGGCCGTGCGACGATGGACGCACAGGCGAGCCGAGGCACTCTGCGGCTCGGGTTGTCCCTCGGCATCACAGACCGCCTCACGGTGTTCGGGTCACTGCCCCTGGTGCAGCGGCGGGTGCAGGTGGCGTACCGGTTCGATCCGGCGGCGGCGGATGCAGGATTCAACCAGGCCGACCCGCTCTTCGGCACGCCGGCAGGCGCGGCGGCGACTACGCAGTTCCTGTCGAGCTTCGGCTCAGCGCTCGACACCCTGCAGTCGCGGCTCGACGCCGGATTCTACGACGGCGATCCGGGCCAGAAGGCCATCGCGCAGGCCACGCTCGCGGAGGGCAGTGGGCAGCTCAGCGGGCTCGATGCGCTGCTGGCGAATCCCGCCACTCAGGCGCCGTTCGTGCCAACTACGGGAAGCTCCGCAGGGGCCGCCATCTCGACCCGCATTTCGGGGACGCAGGCGAGTCTGGCGGCACTCGGCATCACCTCGTTCACTGAAGCGGTCCCGTTTCCGACAACCACACTCACCCAGGACGATTACAACCGCTTCCTGACGGCCTCCGGGGGCCGCGTGGGCGCGCGGCCGTTCGCCACCGCGAGCTCATTTCTCGCCGGGGATGCGGAGGTGGGCGCGGCGTTTACGGTGCTCGACGCGTGGGATCGCGACGGCGCCCGCGGCGGGATCCGCCTGGTGGTGCAGGCACTCGCACGACTCCCGACGGGCAGCGTCGTCGCGGAGAACGACTTCGTGAGCCTTCCGAGCGGAGACCACCAGCTTGACGTCGAAGGGAGCGTCGTGGCGGATGTCGGAAAGGGACGCGTCGGGGCGCGCTTGACCGGGAGCTATACGAATCAGATGGCCGCGGAGTTCGATCGCCGGGTCACGCCGCCGTCGCAGCCGGTGCCGTGGGCCAACCGCCGCGCGCTCGTCGAAGTGGACCCCGGCAACGTCTTCGGATTCAGGGCCGAGCCGTTCTTCCGGATCGGGGCGTCGTTCGCGATCGTGGGCGTGTTCTCATACGCGTCCCGCGGGGCGGATCAAGCCACGTACGCGTCCGACCCGATTCCGGGCGTGAATGCCTCGGAACTCGCGGAGGGAACCGAAGTGACCGCGACGACCCTGGGAGCCGGGTTGAGTTTCGCCCCGGCCCGGCGGGATGGCCGCGCCTCGATCGATGGATTCTGGATGTACGAGAAGGTGGTGCAGGCCTCCGGCGGTCGTGTGCCCGAGACCGGCGCGATCCGCCTGGGGATTCGGATCCCCGTGCAGTTGTGGGGCTCCTAGGCCCGTAGCGCCCTACCCAGCATCTCCTCTGCATGGCGCCGCGCCGTCACTCCCTCGGCGTCACCCAGCATGCGCGCGATCTCCGCGACCCGATCTTCTCCGAGCAGGATCTCGACGCTGCTGGTCGCGAGGCCGGCGCGCACTTCCTTCGACACGACGAGATGCCGGTCACCCCGCGCCGCGATCTGGGGCAGGTGAGTGATGACCAGCACCTGATGGCCCTGCGCCACCTCGGCGAGCGCCTCGCCGACCCGTCCCCCGACCTCACCGCCGATGCCCTGATCGATCTCGTCGAAGACGAACGTCGGGATCCGGTCGTGCTTCGCAACCACCACCTCGAGCGCGAGCATCAGTCGGGAGAGCTCGCCGCCGGATGCCACCCTGGCGAGCGGCCGCGAATCCATCCCGGCATTGAGGCGCACATTCAGCGTTATCTGCTCCCCACCGGCTGGCCCGGGCTCCTGGAGCGGTGATAATTCGACGTCGACCTTCCCGGCTTCGAGTCCGAGCTTCGGCAGCAGCCGGCTGACCGCCCGGGCGAGCCGCCCCGCCGCCGCCGATCGCTTCGCCGTGAGCGCGGCCGCGGCGGCACCGAGCGCAGCCTCGGCGTTCGTGCGTCGAGCGGCGAGTGCACGGAGGTCGGTATCTGCCGTGTCGAGCAGTTCGAGTTCCCGCCCGGCTTCCGTCCCGGTCTGCTGGACCGCGTCCAGCGAGTCGCCGTACTTCTGCATCAGCCGGTAGAGCAGGTCCCGTCGCCGCTCGACCTGTTCGAGCCGGGCCGGGTCCCGCTCGATTCCCTCGGCATATGCGGCCGCAAGGCGGGCCAGTTCCGAGAGATTGGCGTACGCGCCGTCGAGCAGCTCCCGCCACCCGGCAACCGACGGGTCCACGCGCTCCAGCTGGCCCAGCGCCCGTTCCGCCGCGACGACGGCGTGAAGCGCGCCCGTCTCCTCGCCGTCCATGGCTTCGGCCACGGCCCGTGCGTGTTCTTCGAGGGCGCTCGCGTGCGTCAGCCGGTTGGCCTCGGCGGCGAGCGCGTCGCTCTCGCCGGGCTCGAGGCGGGCGGCCCCGATCTCCTGCACCACGTGCCGGAGGTAGTCGGCCCGGCGGCGGATCTCCTCGCGCCGGCTGACCAGCGATGTCTCCTGCTCGCGCAGGGCGGCGAGCGTCGCGTGGGCCTGCTCGACGGCAGCGAGCTCTGCGCCGGCGCCCGCGTAAGCGTCAAGGATCTCGCGTTGAGTATCTGGCCGAAGCAGGGACACGGTCTCCTGCTGCCCGTGCAGGTCGACCAGCAAGCCGCCCA